>NZ_JBFAYA010000011.1:0-254763 GCF_040681095.1 Streptomyces sp. NPDC051909
CGCCCGGTTACATTCCGAACCCGGAAGCTAAGCCTTTCAGCGCCGATGGTACTGCAGGGGGGACCCTGTGGGAGAGTAGGACGCCGCCGAACAATTTTTAGCCTCAACCCCCGGGCCTGGTCCGGGGGTTGAGGCATTTTTGCGTTGTGCGCACCCCTGTGCCGCCGGCCGTCGGGGCTGAGGGTAAGGTCAGGGGGTTATCGTCAGCTCGTTCCCACAGGAGGCCCCCGGGTGGAGGTCCAGGAGACCCGCGTTCAGACGGACCGGGTACTCACCATCCCCAACATCCTGAGCATGGCTCGCCTTGCCGGCGTACCCCTGTTCCTGTGGTTGATCCTCCGCCCCGAGTTCGGCGGGCCCAACAGCGACGGATGGGCGTTGCTCGTCCTGGCGCTCAGCGGTGTCAGCGACTATCTCGACGGGAAGCTCGCCCGGCGCTGGAATCAGATCAGCAGCCTCGGCCGGCTGCTCGATCCGGCTGCTGACCGGCTGTACATCCTTTCCACGCTCGTGGGTCTCACCTGGCGCGAGATCCTGCCGCTCTGGCTCACGATCGCCCTTTTGGCACGCGAGGCGATGCTGCTGGTGATGGTGGGCATCCTCCGCCGGCACGGCTATCCCCCGCCGCAGGTGAACTTCCTCGGGAAAGCTGCCACTTTCAACTTGATGTACGCGTTCCCGTTGCTGCTCCTCAGTGACGGGGACACGTGGCTTGCGTCACTCGCTGAAGTTTTCGGGTGGGCCTTCGCCGGATGGGGTACAACTCTCTATTGGTGGGCAGGGATCCTCTACGTGGTCCAGGTCCGTCGACTCGTGAAGGCGGATGCCGCGGCCGATTGAGCCCGTCCGTCCCGCGCCGAGCAACGACGCCGGCCGGGGCGAGGACGTCGGAGAGCCATTGAGTGGACAGGCGAAGTCGGCAGGACCGTCGTCTCTTCAAGGAGGACGCTTCCGACATGAAGGCCGTCGTGATGGCCGGTGGCGAAGGCACACGCCTTCGCCCCATGACCTCGAGCATGCCCAAGCCTCTTCTGCCGGTCGTGAACCGGCCGATCATGGAGCATGTCCTGCGACTGCTCAAGAGGCACGGTCTCAACGAGACCGTCGTCACCGTGCAGTTTCTCGCCTCTCTCGTCCGTAACTACTTCGGGGACGGCGAAGAGCTCGGAATGGAGCTCACGTACGCGAACGAGGAGAAGCCGCTCGGCACCGCGGGGAGTGTGAAGAACGCCGAGGAGGCACTGAAGGACGACGCCTTTCTCGTCATCTCGGGGGAC
The DNA here is from genome assembly GCF_040681095.1 of Streptomyces sp. NPDC051909. Classification (NCBI taxonomy): domain Bacteria; kingdom Bacillati; phylum Actinomycetota; class Actinomycetes; order Kitasatosporales; family Streptomycetaceae; genus Streptomyces; species Streptomyces sp. NPDC051909. The sequence continues at coordinate 1,278 of NZ_JBFAYA010000011.1, forward strand.
GCGCTCACCGATTTCGACCTCACCGATCTGATCCGTTTCCACAAGGAGAAGGGCGCCCTCGTCACGGTCTGTCTGACCCGGGTGCCCAATCCGCTGGAATTCGGCATCACGATCGTCGACGAGGAAGGGCAGGTCGAACGATTCCTGGAGAAGCCGACCTGGGGGCAGGTCTTCTCGGACACGGTGAACACGGGCATCTACGTCATGGAGCCCGAGGTCTTCGACTACGTCGAGGCGGACGTTCCGGTCGACTGGTCGGGTGATGTCTTCCCGCAGCTCATGAAGGAGGGCAAGCCGATCTACGGCTATGTCGCCGAGGGCTACTGGGAGGACGTGGGCACCCACGAGAGCTATGTGAAGGCCCAGGCGGACGTCCTGGAGGGCAAGGTCCAGGTCGACATCGACGGCTTCGAGATCTCGCCGGGTGTCTGGGTCGCCGAAGGCGCCGAGGTCCATCCCGACGCCGTGCTGCGCGGGCCGCTCTACATCGGCGACTACGCCAAGGTGGAGGCCGACGCGGAGGTCCGCGAGCACACCGTCATCGGCTCCAACGTCGTCGTCAAGAGCGGAGCCTTCCTTCACAAGGCCGTCATCCACGACAACGTCTACATCGGGCAGCAGAGCAATCTGCGCGGCTGTGTCGTCGGCAAGAACACCGATGTGATGCGGGCCGCGCGGATCGAGGACGGCGCCGTCATCGGCGACGAGTGCCTGATCGGCGAGGAATCGATCGTCCAGGGGAACGTGCGGGTCTACCCCTTCAAGACGATCGAGGCCGGCGCCTTCGTCAACACCTCCGTGATCTGGGAGTCCCGCGGCCAGGCGCACCTCTTCGGTGCACGTGGTGTCTCCGGCATCATCAACGTCGAGATCACGCCCGAGCTGGCCGTGCGGCTGGCCGGCGCGTATGCCACCACCCTGAAGAAGGGCGCGACCGTCACCACGGCACGCGACCACTCCCGGGGTGCGCGGGCGCTGAAACGGGCGGTGATCTCGGCGCTGCAGGCCGCCGCCATCGACGTACGAGATCTGGAGAACGTACCGCTGCCGGTGGCGCGGCAGCAGACGGCGCGAGGGTCGGCCGGCGGGATCATGGTGCGGACCTCGCCCGGGGTGCCGGACTCGGTCGACATCATGTTCTTCGACGAGCGGGGTGCCGATCTGTCGCAGGCGCGGCAGCGCAAGCTGGACCGGGTCTTCGCACGTCAGGAGTACCGGCGGGCGTTCCCGGGGGAGATCGGCGACCTGTCCTTCCCGGCCAGTGTCTTCGACTCGTACACCGGCTCGCTGCTGCGGAACGTGGACACCTCGGGCATCGCCGAGGCGGGTCTGAAGGTGGTCGTGGACGCGTCCAACGGCAGTGCCGGGCTTGTTCTGCCCAGCCTGCTCGGGCGGCTCCAGGTGGACTCGCTGACGATCAACCCGGGTCTCGACGAGTCGCGGCCGACGGAGTCGGCGGAGAGCCGGCGGGCCGGGCTCGTACGGCTCGGGGAGATCGTGGCGTCGGCGCGGGCCGCGTTCGGGGTGCGCTTCGACCCGGTCGGCGAGCGGCTGTCCCTGGTGGACGAGCGGGGCCGGATCATCGAGGACGACCGGGCGCTTCTTGTGATGCTGGACCTGGTGGCAGCGGAGCGCAGGTCGGGCCGGGTGGCGCTGCCGGTGACGACCACGCGGATCGCCGAGCAGGTGGCCGCGTACCACGGCACGCAGGTGGAGTGGACGACGACCTCGCCGGACGATCTGACCCGGGTGGGCCGGGAGGAGTCGACGATCTTCGGCGGTGACGGGCGCGGCGGCTTCATCGTGCCGGAGTTCAGTTCCGTCTTCGACGGGGCGGCGGCGTTCGTGCGGCTGATCGGTCTGGTGGCGCGGACGCAGCTCACGCTGAGCCAGATCGACGCGCGGATCCCGCGGGCACATGTGCTGCGGCGGGACATCGCCACGCCGTGGGCGGTCAAGGGTCTGGTGATGCGCCGGGTGGTGGAGGCGGCCGGTGACCGGTCGGTGGACACCACGGACGGTGTGCGGGTGGTGGAGGCCGACGGACGGTGGGTGATGGTGCTGCCGGACCCGGCGGAGGCCGTCACCCATCTGTGGGCGGAGGGCCCCGACGACACCTCAGCGCAGGCGCTGCTCGACGAGTGGTCGGCCGTCGTCGACAGCGCAGGTCACTAGGGGAGCGTCGGTCGGGTGAGGCCCGTGGGCCGGGAGGTACCTGTCGGTACCTCCCGGTTCTCGGGTGGGGCCATTCGGCGGTAGGGCGTGCGACGTGCGACGATGTGCGGCATGTCGCAGCAGCCCCCCGTTCGGAGCACAGGATCGCCCCATCCGCGCCCGGACGCGTCCATGTCGCTGCTGAACAATGTGATCGACCACGCGCTGGACGACGGTTACGCGGAGGCGACGGCCCGGCGGGCCGCGGAGGGCGATGCGCTGCCCCGTACGGTACGGGCGAAGCTCGGGCTCGCGGCCGGTCTGGTGCTCGCGGCGGCCGTGGTGACGCTGGGCGCGGCGGAGGCGCGGGTCTCCGCGCCGGTGGTCGCCAAGGAGCGGCAGGACCTGATCGACCGGATCGAGTCGGAGACGTCCGCGGCGGACAGGCTGGCGCAGGACGTCGAGCGGATCCGCGCCGAGGTGGGGGAGCGACAGCGCAGGGCGCTGCAGCAGCACGGCGGTGACCAGGCGGAACTGGTGGCACTCCTCTCCGGGGCGACGCCGGTGCACGGGCCGGGTGTGAAACTGGTCGTGGACGACGCCAAGGGCACCGACACCGGTGGTGGCGGTCCGCGCGAGAGCAGTGGTTTCTCGGACACCGGGCGGGTGCGCGACCGTGACATGCAGCGGGTCGTGAACGGGCTGTGGGAGTCGGGCGCCGAGGCGGTCGCGATCAACGGGCAGCGGCTGACCGCGCTGTCGGCGATCCGGGCGGCGGGCGACGCCATACTGGTCGACAACAAGCCGCTGGTGCCGCCGTACACCGTCCTCGCGATCGGCGACGGGAAACGGCTGAGCACCGCGTTCCAGGACAGCGCCGACGGACAGTACCTGCATGCGCTGCAGGAGAACTTCGGGATCCGTACGAGCATCTCGGCCGAGGGCGACGTGCGTCTGCCGGCCGCGCCGAGCCTGATCGTACGTACAGCAGAGCCGAGGGGAGCCGGGGCCGCCGACGCGACCGGGCGGGCCACGGCCGACACAGGGAAGGGCACATCGTGATCGCCGTACTGGGCCTGATCGTGGGAGTCGTGGTCGGACTGTTGGTCCGGCCCGAGGTTCCGGCGGTGGTCGAGCCGTATCTTCCGATCGCCGTGGTCGCCGCCCTGGACGCGGTCTTCGGCGGTCTGCGGGCCATGCTCGACGGGATCTTCGTCGACAAGGTCTTCGTGGTGTCGTTCCTGTCGAACGTGGTCGTGGCCGCGCTGATCGTCTTCCTCGGGGACAAGCTGGGCGTGGGCGCGCAGCTATCGACCGGTGTGGTCGTCGTGCTCGGCATCCGGATCTTCTCCAACGCCGCCGCCATCCGGCGGCATGTGTTCCGGGCGTGAGGCCGATGAGCGAGAACGAGAACACGCCGTCCGAGGGCCCGGAGCAGGGCGAGGGCGCGGCCGCCCGGGAGCCGAAGCCGGCTCCGGAGACGCCGTCGAAGTCCGTACCGGAGGACCAGCAGCCCCGACAGCCTCAGCAACCGCGACAGCCCCAGCAGCCTTCGGCGCCGCAGCCGCAGCCTCGGCCTCAGCCCGTGTACCGGCCCCAGGCCGGGCCGCAGCCGACGCCGGCCGCGGCGGCTCCCGCACAGCCCGCGCCCGCGCCCGCGCCCGAGCCCGAGCCGGGGGACGGCGGCAAGGACGGGGAGACGGTGACCGGGCGCCAGCGGCTGGCGGCGAGCCTGTGGCCGCCGCGGGTCTCCCGGGCCCAACTCGTCGTCGCCCTGCTGCTGTTCGTGCTGGGTCTCGGCCTCGCCATCCAGGTCCGGTCGACCAGTGACAACAGCGCGCTGCGCGGCGCCCGCCAGGAGGACCTGGTGCGGATCCTCGACGAGCTCGACGACCGCACCCAGCGCCTGGAGGACGAGAAGACCCGGCTCGAGAAGCAGCAGTCGGAGCTGGAGTCCAGCTCGGACCAGGCCGAGGAGGCCCGTAAGCAGACCCAGGAGAAGGAGCGGCAGCTCGGCATCCTGGCCGGCACGGTGGCCGCGGAGGGTCCCGGGATCACGCTGACGATCACCGACCCCACCGGCGCCGTCGAGTCGGACATGCTGCTCGACGCGATCCAGGAGCTGCGGGCCGCGGGCGCGGAGGCGATCCAGGTCAACGACGTGCGGGTGGTGGCGGACAGCTATTTCTCGGGTGGCGGACGTGACATGCAGATCGATGGAACGCAGGTGACCGCTCCGTACGTCTTCAAGGTCATCGGCAAGCCGGAGGATCTGGAGCCCGCGCTCAACATCCCCGGCGGAATCGTTCAGACACTGGAGAAGGAGCAGGCCACGGCCACGGTGGAGCGTTCCGGGAAGATCGTCGTCGACGCCTTGCGACCTGCGAAGCGGCCTGACTACGCTCAGTCGTCCTCGCAGTGAGGCGGGGTCGGATGACGGTCGCGCGGCAAGGGCATGACCTTGCGGGGGGTCGCCGCATCACGAGGGTGGTGCGTGGTGGAAACTGTCGAGTGGCCACGGACGTTGTGAAGGTGTCCGGGTCGGCAGGTGTGTTCAGTCAGGGTTCGTCCTGCCCCACGGGCGGGTCTGTTTCGGTCAAGGGGAATCGCCCGTGAAGTTGTTTGCGAAGTTGTTCGGCAAGAGCGGACGTGAGGACGGCGGCAACGCCAGGCATCGCGCGCCGCGTCACGCCCAGGATGAGGAACAGGGCGCCGAGCGCCCGCTGTTCCGTGACGAGGTCGGTGGGCAGGGTGACGACATTCCGGGCGCACAGGGCGCGTCGTCTGTTGACCCTGCGGGTGCCGCGCGCATAGGTTTCGGAGAACCATCAACCTCAAGTGCGGGTGGAGGGTTCGTTCCCGACCCGTACGCGACCCAGACCTCCGCGGGGCAGCCGCGGCAGGAGGACGCGTCCATGCCGGTGTGTACGAGGTGCGGTCACCGCAACACTGCGGACAGCCGATTCTGCTCCCACTGCGGCGCGCCGCTGCGCGGCGGGGTGGTGCCGGAGCGTGCTTCCGAGACGACCTCGACGATCTCCATCTCGGGGATCGAGGCCTATGACGCGGAGGTCACCGGCCAGATTCCGGCGCTCTCGCAGGAGGCCCTGGCGGCGGTCGAGGCACTGCCGTCCGGTTCGGCGCTGCTGATCGTGCGCCGCGGCCCCAACTCGGGCAGCCGGTTCCTGCTGGACGGCGAGCTGACCACGGCCGGCCGCCACCCGCAGAGCGACATCTTCCTGGACGACGTGACCGTGTCGCGTCGCCACGTGGAGTTCCGGCGCCAGCCGGACGGCACCTTCACGGTGTCGGACGTCGGCAGCCTCAACGGCACCTACGTCAACCGCGAGCCGATCGACTCGGTCGTGCTCTCCAACGGTGACGAGGTGCAGATCGGCAAGTACCGGCTCGTGTTCTTCGCGAGCCAGCGGGGCGTGTGACGCTCCGGAGCACCTTCAGGGAAGGTCCATGCTGCGTACACCGACGGGCGGTGCCGGGCTCGGCACCGCCCCCGCGGGCGAACGGCTGGTCAGCATCGGCACGGTGCTGAGCCAGCTGCGCGACGAGTTTCCCGAAGTGACCATCTCCAAGATCCGGTTCCTGGAGGCCGAGGGGCTCGTCGAGCCCCGCCGTACGGCCTCCGGGTACCGGAAGTTCAGCGCCCAGGACGTGGAGCGGCTCGCTCAGATCCTGCGGATGCAGCGGGACCACTACCTCCCGCTCAAGGTCATCCGTGAGCATCTGGACGCCCTCGCCCGGGGCGAGGAGGTGCGGCTGCCGGCCCCGGCCGGCGGCCGGCGCGACCTGCTCGACGGGGCCTGGGACGCCGAGGGCGACCGGCCGACGGCCGCCCGGGTCGGCCGGGCCGAGCTGCTGGCCGCCGCCGAGGTGACCGAGGCCGAGCTGGCCGAGTGGGAGTCGTACGGGCTGATCGCCCCGGTCGAGGGCGGTGGCTACGACGCCGAGACCGTCACCGTCGCCAAGCTCGTGGCGGACCTGGGCAGATTCGGTCTCGAACCGCGCCATCTGCGGGCCGTGAAGGCCGCCGCGGACCGGGAGGCCGGTCTGGTCGAGCAGGTGGTGGCGCCGCTGCGACGGCACCGCAATCCGCAGACCAGGGCGCATGCGGAGGCCACCGCGCAGGAGCTCGCGGGACTGTCCGTACGCCTCCACGCGGCACTGGTCCAGACCGCCCTGGGGCTGCGCCTGCAGTGATCCGCCGGTGATCTTCCGCCGGCCTCCGGGCGGCCCGACTACCCAAACCGGTCGGGCACGTCCTAGGGTTGCTGTGTGAACGAGCTCGACGTTGTGGGTGTCCGGGTGGAAATGCCCTCCAACCAGCCGATCGTTCTCCTGCGCGAAGTGGGGGGCGACCGGTACCTCCCGATCTGGATCGGTCCGGGCGAGGCGACCGCGATCGCCTTCGCCCAGCAGGGCATGGCTCCGGCCAGGCCGCTGACGCACGATCTCTTCAAGGACGTCCTGGAGGCCGTCGGCCAGGAGCTCACCGAGGTCCGCATCACGGATCTGCGCGACGGGGTGTTCTACGCCGAGCTGGTCTTCGCCAGCGGTGTCGAGGTGAGCGCGCGCCCGTCCGACGCGATAGCCCTCGCGCTGCGCACCGGAACGCCGATCTACGGCAGTGACGGGGTGCTCGACGACGCGGGGATCGCGATTCCGGACGAGCAGGAGGACGAGGTGGAGAAGTTCCGCGAGTTCCTCGACCAGATCTCCCCGGAGGACTTCGGGACCGGCAACCAGTAGCCGGGCGGCCGGGAGGTCGTCCGTTCGGGCGACACCTCGACGGGCCGCCAGAACGGGGCGGGCCCGGCGCATTCGAGTAGCCTTTCCCCAAAGTGGGGCACGGGAAACCACTCTTCGGGTGATTATCACTCGGCGTGCCGAGTGTGGCGATCGTTGACGCACCCCGAGTGACTGCCTACCTTCGTGTGGGCAGGTCAAGGACGGAGGGTCGGCGTGATGAGCAGCGGCGACGGTACGGCAGGGGGCTTCCTGGGGCGTGCTCCCGGGGAGAAGGGCCCGTATCCGCTTCACAGCAGTGTGGGCGACCTCGGTACGGACGCGAGCGCGGGCCCGGCGGGCCCGGCGGCGGAGACCGTCGGCTATCGCGGCCCCACGGCCTGCGCGGCGGCCGGCATCACCTACCGGCAGCTGGACTACTGGGCGCGCACCGGTCTCGTCGAGCCGAGCGTGCGGCCCGCGTACGGATCGGGTACGCAGCGCCTCTACAGCTTCCGGGACGTCGTCGTCCTCAAGATCGTCAAGCGCTTCCTGGACACCGGGGTCGCGCTCCAGAACATCCGGGCGGCGGTGCAGCACCTGCGGGCCCGGGGTTTCCGCGACCTCGAGCGCATGACGCTGATGAGCGACGGCGCGACCGTCTACGAATGCTCCTCGCCCGACGAGGTCGTCTCGCTGCTCCAGGGCGGGCAGGGCGTCTTCGGCATCGCGGTGGGCGTGGTCTGGCGCGACGTGGAGGCGGCGCTCTCGCAGCTGCACGGCGAGCGGGTCGACACCGGCGAGACCCTGATCGGGCACAACCCTGCGGACGAGCTGGCGCGCCGGCGCCGCGACCGGGCCGTCTGAGCCGCCCCCGTACGTCTTCGGCGTTCCTCCCGTGGCGCCGTCCGGCGACACGGCTCGCACGCTCGTGCGGGCCGATTGTCAGTGGTGTGCGGCAGCATCGGAACCGTGAGAGCCGTGCCCACGATCCTGCATCTCGACATGGATGCCTTCTTCGCCGCTGCCGAGCAGGCGTCGAAGCCCAGCCTGCGCGGAAAACCCGTGGTCGTGGGCGGGCTCGGGCCGCGTGGAGTGGTCGCCACCGCCTCGTACGAGGCCCGGCGCTTCGGTGTGCACTCCGCGATGCCCATGGGGCAGGCGCGGCGGCTCGCGCCGAACGCGGCGTATCTGGTGCCGCGGTTCGCCTTCTACCGGGCGATCAGCGGGCAGGTCATGGAGCTGCTCGGGAGTCTTTCGCCGCTGGTCGAGCCGCTGAGCCTGGACGAGGCCTTCGTCGACCTGGAGGCGGGCGGACTCGCCGAGGACAGCGCGGGCGCGCGGGCGGTGGGGGAGCGGTTGCGGCGGGACATCCTCGCCACGACGGGGCTGACCGGGTCGGTGGGTCTGGCCGGCTCCAAGATGCTCGCGAAGATCGCCTCCGAGGAGGCCAAGCCGGACGGGCTCGTGCTGATAGAGCCGGGGACGGAGCGGGAGCTGCTCGGGCCGCGCTCGGTGCGGATCATCCCCGGCGTCGGCCCGGCCACCGGGGAGCACCTGCGGAGGGCCGGGATCACCACGGTGGCCGAGGTGGTGGAGGCCGGTGAGGACGAGCTCGTACGGCTCCTGGGGCGCGCGCACGGTGCCGGGCTGTACCGGATGGCGCTCGGGCGGGACGACCGGCCGGTGGTGGCGGAGCGGGACACCAAGTCGGTCTCCGTGGAGGACACCTTCGACGTGGACCTGCACGACCGGCTGCGGATCCGCCTGGAGGTGGAGCGGCTCGCGGAGCGCTGTGTGGCGCGGCTGCGGGGCTCCGGGCACTCGGGGCGGACGATCGTCCTGAAGGTGCGGCGCTACGACTTCTCGACGCTGACCCGCTCCGAGACGCTGCGCGGGCCGACGGACGACCCGGTGGTGGTGCGCGAGGCGGCCGGGCGGCTGCTCGACCTGGTCGACACCACGGGCGGCGTGCGGCTGCTCGGGGTGGGCGTGAGCGGGCTCGCCGACTACACGCAGGAGGACCTGTTCGCACAGGCGGAGGCGGAGGCGGGGCACGCGGAGCCCGTACGGGACGAGTCGGCCGAGTCCTCACCCGCGGACGAGCCCGTCGCCGCGCCGCCGACCGCCACGGAGACCGCCGAGCGGCGCTGGGCGCCCGGGCACGACGTGCGGCACGCCGTGCACGGCGCCGGCTGGGTGCAGGGCAGCGGCCTGGGCCGGGTCACGGTCCGCTTCGAGGAACCCGGCTCCGAGCCGGGCCGGGTCCGCACCTTCTCCGTGGACGACCCCGACCTGGAGCCGTCCGACCCGCTGCCCCTTGTCCCGGGCGGTGCGACGGGAGCCGCGGCCTAGCCGCCGTCCAGCCCGCCGCCCGCAGCGGCCGTCAGCGGCCCGTCACGCCTCCTCCTGGCCCGCCAGGCGGCCGAAGTCGCGGGGGCCGGGGTCCTGGGGCGGTGGGGGGAGGGCGAGGCTGTAGTGGCGGTAGAGCTGGAGTTCCTGGTCCGGGGAGAGATGGCGGCCGACGCCGAAGTCGGGGGCGTCCTTGATGAGCGCGCGTTCGTAGGGGACATGGAGGCCGTCGCCCGACAGCTCGCTGGGCTCCAGGGGGACGAACGCGTCCCGGCTGAACAGGCCGGTGCGGACGGCGGCCCATTCGGGGACGCCCGTCGCGTCGTCCAGGTACACCTCGTCCACGGTGCCGATCTTGTGTCCGTTCCGGTCGAACGCCTTGCGGCCGATCAGGCTGCGCGGATCGATGTCGGTCTGCACGGTCCCTCCAACTGGTCGCAACTGCTCTTCAAGCACTACGAAAGTGCACATCTGGGATGTCGGCCACTTGAGCGATGGAAGAAGGAACGGCGCTGGTAGGCTGGCTGTGGCTGTGAACCCCGCGCGGGAGAGTCCTCCGGAGAAGGCTTCCGGAGGCGCCGAAGGAGCAAATCCTCCCCGGAATCTCTCAGGCACCCGTACCGCGCGGACGAGGTCACTCTGGAAAGCAGGGCGGGCGTTCCATGTCTCCCGCCCTCACCGACGGTGAAAGCCGGCCCGCCGCGAGGCACGGCCGGTGAAGCTCTCAGGTTGAGATGACAGAGGGGGAGGCCGTCCGGGCACCAGCGCCGTGGTGCCCCTCGCAGGTCGTGACGACCAGGAGGCCCCCGTACATGACCGCCAACCGCATCCCGCTCTCCGAGCTCGAGCAGGGCATCCCCTTCGAGCAGCGGCACATCGGACCCGACGCCGAGGCGCGGGCCAAGATGCTCGCCCAGGTCGGTTACGGCTCCCTCGACGAGCTCACGGCCGCCGCCGTACCGGACGTCATCAAGAACGCCGAGGCGCTCGCCCTGCCGGCCGCCCGCACCGAGGCCGAGGTCCTGGCCGAGCTGCGCGAGCTCGCCGACCGCAACCAGGTCCTCGCCCCGATGATCGGCCTGGGCTACTACGGCACCTTCACCCCGCCGGTGATCCTGCGCAACGTGATGGAGAACCCGGCCTGGTACACGGCCTACACGCCGTACCAGCCGGAGATCTCGCAGGGCCGCCTGGAGGCGCTGCTCAACTTCCAGACCATGGTCGCCGACCTCACCGGTCTGCCCACCGCCGGCTCCTCGCTGCTCGACGAGGGCACCGCCGCCGCCGAGGCGATGTCGCTGTCCCGCCGCATCGGCAAGGTCAAGAACGGTGTCTTCCTGGTCGACGCGGACGCCCTGCCGCAGACCGTCGCCGTCATCCAGACCCGCGCCGAGCCCGCCGGCGTCGAGGTCGTCGTCGCCGACCTGTCCGCCGGCATCCCGGCCGAGATCGCCGAGCGCGGTGTCTTCGGCGTGCTGCTCCAGTACCCGGGCGCCTCCGGTGCCATCCGCGACATCAAGCCGGTCATCGACCAGGCCCACGAGCTCGGCGCGATCGTCACCGTCGCCGCCGACCTGCTGGCGCTCACCCTGCTCGTCTCGCCGGGCTCCCTCGGCGCCGACATCGCCGTCGGCACCACCCAGCGCTTCGGCGTCCCGCTCGGCTTCGGCGGCCCGCACGCCGGCTACATGGCGGTCCAGGACAAGCACGTCCGCTCGATGCCGGGCCGCCTGGTCGGTGTCTCCGTCGACGCCGACGGCAACAAGGCCTACCGCCTGACCCTGCAGACCCGCGAGCAGCACATCCGCCGCGAGAAGGCCACCAGCAACATCTGTACGGCGCAGGTCCTGCTCGCCGTGATGGCCGGCATGTACGCCGTCTACCACGGCCCCGAGGGCCTCAAGGGCATCGCGCGGCGCACCCACCGCTACGCCGCGATCCTCGCCGCCGGTCTGCGCGCCGGAGGCGTCGAGCTCACCCAGGGCGCCTTCTTCGACACCCTGACCGCCCGTGTGCCGGGCAAGGCCGACGAGGTCGTCGCCGCCGCCCGCGAGGCCGGCGTGAACCTGTACCGCGTCGACGCCGACACCGTCTCCGTCTCCTGCGACGAGACCACCACCCGCGCCCAGCTGGCCGCCGTGTGGACCGCCTTCGGCGTCGAGGCCGACATCGAGGCCCTGGACGCGAGCACCGAGGACGCGCTGCCCGTCGACGCGCTGCGCACCGACGCGTACCTGACCCACCCGGTCTTCCACGCGCACCGCTCCGAGACCGCGATGATGCGCTACCTGCGCAAGCTCGCCGACCGCGACTACGCGCTCGACCGCGGCATGATCCCGCTCGGCTCCTGCACCATGAAGCTGAACGCGGCCACCGAGATGGAGGCGGTGACCTGGCCCGAGTTCGGCCAGATCCACCCCTTCGCCCCGATCGAGCAGGCCCAGGGCTACGCCACGCTCATCACCGAGCTGGAGGAGCGCCTCGCCGAGGTCACCGGCTACGACAAGGTGTCGATCCAGCCGAACGCCGGCTCCCAGGGCGAGCTGGCCGGTCTGCTCGCGGTCCGCGCCTACCACCGCGCCAACGGCGACACCCAGCGCACCGTCTGCCTCATCCCGTCCTCCGCGCACGGCACCAACGCCGCCAGCGCCGCGATGGCCGGCATGAAGATCGTCGTCGTCAAGACCGCCGAGGACGGCGAGGTCGACGTCGCCGACCTGCGCGCCAAGATCGAGCAGTACCGCGACGAGCTCGCCGTGCTGATGATCACCTACCCGTCCACGCACGGTGTGTTCGAGGAGCACGTCGCCGACATCTGCGCCGAGGTCCACGAGGCCGGTGGTCAGGTGTACGTCGACGGCGCCAACCTCAACGCGCTGGTCGGCCTCGCCAAGCCGGGCCACTTCGGCGGCGACGTCTCGCACCTCAACCTGCACAAGACCTTCGCCATCCCGCACGGCGGCGGCGGCCCCGGCGTCGGCCCGGTCGGCGTGCGCGCGCACCTCGCCCCGTACCTGCCGAACCACCCGCTGCAGCCCGCCGCGGGACCGGAGACCGGCGTCGGCCCGATCTCGGCCGCCCCGTGGGGCTCCGCCGGCGTCCTGCCGATCTCCTGGTCGTACGTGCGCCTGATGGGCGGCGAGGGCCTCAAGCGCGCCACCCAGGTCGCGGTGCTCGCGGCGAACTACATCGCCAAGCGCCTGGAGCCGCACTACCCGGTGCTCTACACCGGCCCGGCCGGTCTGGTCGCCCACGAGTGCATCGTCGACCTGCGCCCGCTGTCCAAGGCGACCGGCGTCACCGTCGACGACATCGCCAAGCGCCTGATCGACTACGGCTTCCACGCGCCGACGATGTCCTTCCCGGTGGCCGGCACGCTGATGATCGAGCCCACCGAGTCCGAGGACCTGGCCGAGCTCGACCGCTTCTGCGACACGATGATCGCCATCCGCGCGGAGATCGAGAAGGTCGGCTCCGGCGAGTGGCCGGCCGAGGACAACCCGCTGCACAACGCCCCGCACACCGCGGCGGCGCTGGGCGGCGAGTGGGACCACCCGTACACCCGCGAGGAGGCGGTGTTCCCGGCCGGCGTCTCGGCCACGGACAAGTACTGGCCGCCGGTCCGCCGCATCGACGGCGCCTTCGGCGACCGCAACCTGGTGTGCTCCTGCCCTCCGCTGGAGGAGTACGACAACTGAGCTTGACACGAGGGCCGGCCCGGAGACATTCCGTCTCCGGGCCGGCCCTCGGCGCTCTTCTCGTCGTCTCTCGTCGTCCCTCGTACCGTGCCGCCCCGGCGGTGGCTCCGTCAGGCCGCGGTCGTCACACTGGCCGCCGTCAGCGGGCGGTGCGGGGCGATGATCTGCCCGTCCGGCAGCAGCTCACCGGTGTCCTCGAAGAGCAGGACACCGTTGCACAGCAGACTCCAGCCCTGCTCCGGGTGGTGCGCCACGAGTCGGGCGGCCTCCCGGTCTGCGGAGTCGGCGTTGGGACAGGCAGGCTGGTGCTGGCACATGGGTGGATTCTTTCGCTGCGTCGTGGTGGAAGTCCTGCGGCTCTTCATGGTCATCGCGCCGCCCCCGTCGGTCGGTTCGGTTCCGGTCCCCAGTCTTGCCCTACGGACGGCGTTCCGCAGGTATTTCGCGGCAGCTCGTCCTCTCCCGGGAAGACGCATCACCCGCAGGGGCGGTTCAGGTCAACTGCACCGTCTCTTCGGGGGGGTTCGGGGTGGTCCCAGTGGGCTAGTCCGAACGTGCCCCCTCTCGGACAGCAGTGCGCCCCGGGGGTCCGTGCGGTCCCCGGGGCGCGTGTGCGGTGCGGGCTCAGGCGCCCGCCGCGGAGCCGAGCAGCGGCGGCGGCCCGAGCCGCAGACCGATCACCGGCAGCAGGTCCGCCACCCGGTAGGGGCGGTGGGAGGCGATCCCGGGTGGCGCGGGCGCGAGCGGGACGAGCAGGTCCTCCGGTCCGGGTGCGGTGCTCGCGCCGTCCGAATCGGTGTCCGTGTGCAGCCACAGCGTCAGCATGTACAGCTCCGGCACCGAGAGGAGCCGCGGCTGGTACGGGGTCACCAGTGCCTCGGCCTGCATCAGGGCCCGCTCGGTGGCCGCCACGTAGGGACCTTCGAAGAAGTGCGAGAACGACCAGCCGTCCGGGGTGAGCATCGTGTCGGCGGCGGCGATCGCCCGGTCCCCGTGCCTGATCAGGAAGCGCCAGCCGGCCAGGTGCGTGCGCGGGGGCCGCGGTCCGGCCGCGCCGGCCGCGGGCGGCGCGGCGGCGAGGCCGAGTACATGGACGGGCAGTGGCAGTTCGGGGCTCAGCGGTCCCTGTGCGGCCCGCAGAGCCGGTGTGCGCGCCTCGCTGACCGCCGAGGGCGATCCGAGGGCGGCGAGGACACTGCGGAGAGCCGGCGCGGGGGCCGGGGAGGGTCGGAGCATGATGGGTCGCCTCTCACTCAGGAGACACGGTGAAGCGTGGGCAGGTAACGACGGCGCTGTCAGCGACGGGGCCAGAGAGGGGGGCCATGGGTGCATGGCCGTGCGCCAACACTCTGCCTCGTTCGCGAAGTTTATACGACACGTGTTCACACAGTGTTTCCGCTAGGCGCCGCCGATATTCCTGACAAGGCGTCATCAGGACTTATTCCCCGGTGGATCCGAGGGAATGCCGGACTCCGACGGAACGTCTGCCTGCGGTTTCCCCGTCCGGTGGGGTCGGCCGAATCCCGACCCCCACTGCACCGGCGCGGTGCGGACAATATGACATTGGTATATGTCCATTGCGCTCCGCCCCCGGGATCGGCCGCCGGACAAAGCCGTTCCAGACTATCCGCCGCGACCTCGCTCCCGCAGGCGTTGTCGATCAGCCGACGGGGCATCATCGTCCGTGACGCTCGCGGCCGTCGCGGCGGCCGCCCACTCGGGAGGGACGCTTCGATGGGGGAGAAGGTCGTGGCCGACGGGTTCGGCCCGTCCGACCGGCAGCGCTACCGCAGAAAGCTCCAGCAATGTCTCGCGGCGCTCGCGCGGCTGCTCGCCGAGAAGCGGTTCGACCGGCCCCGCAATCTCATGGGCCTGGAGATCGAACTCAATCTCGTGGGACCGGACGGGCTGCCCAGGATGCTCAACGCACCGGTGCTCGACCGGATCGCCAGCTCCGATTTCCAGACCGAACTCGGAATGTTCAACCTGGAAGTGAACATCGCCCCGCACCGGCTCGACGGGCATGTATTCGACCGGCTCGCCGAAGAACTCCGCACCGGCCTCGGATATGCCGACCGCAAGGCCGCCGAGCTCGGCACCGGAGTCGTGATGATCGGAATACTGCCGACCCTCACCCAGGACGACGCGGTCTTCGACAACCTCTCCGCCGCCGACCGCTACACGCTCCTCAACGACCAGATCCTGGCCGCCCGCGGCGAGGACTTCACCCTCGACATCCACGGCGTGGAGCGGCTGCTCTGCACCTCGGCCTCGATCGTGCCCGAGGCCGCCTGCACCTCGGTGCAGCTGCACCTCCAGGTGACCCCGCCGCGCTTCGCCGCCGTGTGGAACGCGGCCCAGGCCGCCGCCGCCGTCCAGATAGCGGTGGGCGCGAACGCGCCCTTCCTCTTCGGCCACGAGCTGTGGCGCGAGTCCCGGCCGCCGCTGTTCACCCAGGCCACCGACACCCGGCCGCCCGAACTCCAGGCGCAGGGGGTGCGCCCGCGCACCTGGTTCGGGGAGCGCTGGATCGACTCGGTCTACGACCTCTTCGAGGAGAACCTCCGCTACTTCCCGGCGCTGCTGCCGATCTGCGAGGAGGAGGACCCGCTGCGCGTCCTGGACGAGGGCGGGGTGCCCAAGCTCAAGGAGCTGGTGCTGCACAACGGCACCGTCTACCGCTGGAACCGGCCGGTGTACGGCTGGGTCGACGGCGTCCCGCACCTGCGGGTGGAGAACCGGGTGCTGCCGGCCGGACCGACCGTCACCGACGTGGTCGCCAACGCCGCCTTCTACTACGGGCTCGTGCGCACGCTCGCCGAGGAGTCCCGGCCGATCTGGAAGCGGCTCGACTTCGCGGACGCCGCCCACAACTTCGACACCGCCTGCCGGTACGGCATCGAGGCGGAGCTGCGCTGGCCCCGGCCGGGCCGCACCGGCGCGGTGGCGACCGTGCCCGCGACCCGGCTGGTGCTCGACGAGCTGCTGCCGATGGCCGCGGCCGGGCTCGACGCCTGGCACATCGAGCCGCGCGACCGGGACCTCTACCTCGGGGTGATCGAGGAGCGCTGTCTGCGGAGGGTGAACGGCGCCTCCTGGCAGGCCGACACCTTCCACCGGGCGCTGGAGTCGGGCCTGGACCGGTCGGCGGCGCTCGCGGCCACCACCCGCCGCTACCGCGAGCTGATGCTCACCGGGGAGCCGGTGCACAGCTGGCCGGCGGGCCTGCCCGCGCCCGCGCCCGTGGGGGCCGAGGGCGGCTCCGCGGCGCCGTAGGCCGCACCTCGTGGGGCCGGCCCGTAGGTAGGGTTTCCCGTACCCGGACAGCTATGGGGAATGGGAGACAGGCGTGGTGTCGGAGCAACATGTGGTGGACGCTTCTCCGTCTCCCGGCGGCCCCTCGCGCCGGATCCTGCGCTCCGAGACGCTGCTCGTGCTCGCGCTCTCGCTCGGTGCGAGCGGCGTCTCCGCGCTGATCAGCTTCATCGGCTCGCTGACCAAGCCGGGAGCCCTGAAGGACCAGGCCGCCACGCTCAACGGCTCGTACGCGCCGGGGCGGCCCTGGCTCGACCTGGCCTGGCAGCTCTTCGGCATCGCCAGCGCCCTTGTGCCCGTGGCCCTGGTCGCGCATCTGCTGCTGCGCGAGGGCACCGGAGCGCGCGGGCTGCGGGTGATCGGCTTCGACCGCACCCGGCCGTGGCCGGACCTGGGGCGCGGCGCGCTGGTCGCGGCCGGCATCGGCAGCGCGGGCCTGGCCTTCTACCTGGCGGCCCGGGCCTCCGGCTTCAACCTGACCGTGGTGCCCGAGTCGCTGCCCGACGTGTGGTGGAAGTACCCGGTACTGATCCTCTCGGCGATCCAGAACGCCGTCGTGGAGGAGGTGATCGTCGTCGGCTACCTGCTGCGCAGGCTCGACCGGTTCGGCTGGTCCCCGAAGGCCTCGCTGGCGGCCAGCTCGGTGCTGCGCGGCTCGTACCACCTCTACCAGGGCGTCGGCGGCTTCCTCGGCAACATGGTGATGGGCGTGGTCTTCGTCTGGCTGTACCGGCGCTGGGGGCGGGTCGGGCCGCTGGTGGTGGCGCACTCCCTGCTCGACATCGTGGCCTTCGTCGGCTACGGGCTGCTCGCCGGGAAGGTGGGCTGGCTGCCCACGGTGTGAGCGCGTTCGGCGTAGGAAGGGGCGTACGGCATCGGCCGTACGCCCCTTCCGCGTCTCCGGGTTCTCAGGCGTGCAGCTCGCCGTCGATCACGGTGACCGCGTGGCCGGTCAGCAGGGTGCGCTCGCCGCGCAGCCGGGTGCGGACGAGGCCGGTGCGGGCGCCGCCCTGGAAGCCGGTCAGCTCGGTCCGGCCGAAGCGGGCCGACCAGTAGGGGGCGAGCGCGGTGTGGGCGCTGCCCGTGACCGGGTCCTCGTCGATGCCCACGGCGGGGAAGAAGCCGCGCGAGACGAACTGGTACGGACCCTCCTGGTCGTCCGCGGCGGCCGTCGCGATGATCCCGCGGTCGGACAGGGTGCTCAGGAGTGCGAAGTCCGGGGTGAGCCGGCGCACGGTCGCCTCGTCGGCCAGCTCCACCACCAGGTCGCCGATGTGCGCGGCGGTGTCGTGGACGGCGACCGGCTCGGCGCCCAGCGCCTTCGCCAGGTTCTCGGGCGCGGCGACCGGGGTGAGGGAGGAGGTCGGGAAGTCCATGGTGATCGTGCCGTCGGCCTCGGCGGTGGTGATCAGCAGGCCGCAGCGGGCGGCGAAGCGGACGGTGCCGGTGGCCGTGCCGGTGCTGTGCAGGACGTGGGCGGTGGCGAGGGTGGCGTGGCCGCACATGTCGACCTCGGTGGTGGGGGTGAACCAGCGCAGCGCCCAGTCCGCCTCGCCGCCCGGCGGCAGCGGGTGGGCGAAGGCGGTCTCCGAGAGGTTGACCTCGGCGGCCACCTTCTGGAGCCAGGCGTCCTCGGGGAAGGCGTCCAGGAGCAGGACGCCGGCCGGGTTTCCGGAGAAGGGGCGGTCGGTGAAGGCGTCGACGATTCGAATCCGCATGACCCGGAACGTACCGGACGCGCAAAACGGCAGGCCAAGGCCAATCGCGGACGACTGGACCGATCGGCTCGTAGTTCGGTGCTTGCTCGCCGAACAGTTCCGATATATCGTTGAGGCATCGCGACAGTTCAACGATGAATCTCGACGGAAGGAGCGTTGCGATGCGTACCTACGGACATGAATTCGGACACGGAAACGGCCCCGGCCCCGGCCCCGGCCCCGGTGCCGGACGCGGGCACTGCGGCCCCGGCCCTCGCGGTGACTTCGAGGGACGGCGGGCAGCCTTCGGGCCGTTCGGGCCGGGCTGGGGCGGCGGACCGTGGGGCGGTGGGCCCTGGGGCGGCCGCGGGCGCGGTCCGGGCGGCCCGGGGCGCGGCCGGGCGCGGCGCGGTGATGTGCGCGCCTCGATCCTGGCCCTCCTCACGGACCGCTCGATGCACGGCTACGAGATGATCCAGGAGATCGGCGAGCGCAGTGGCGGGGCCTGGAGGCCCAGCCCGGGCTCGGTCTACCCGACCCTCCAGATGCTGGAGGACGAGGGCCTGATCACCAGCGAGAGCGAGGGCGGCAAGAAGCTGTTCACGCTCACCGACGCCGGGCGCGCCGAGGCCGAGGCGGGGCCGGACGCCCCGTGGGAGGAGGCCGGGCGCGGCGTCGACTGGGAGGCCCTGAACGAGATCCGGCAGGCCGGCTTCGGCCTGATGGAGGCCTTCGGCCAGGTCTGGAAGACCGGTGACGCCGAGCAGCGGCAGAAGGCCGTGGAGGTCATCACCGAGGCCCGCAAGAAGCTGTATCTGATCCTGGCCGACGAGCACTGAGCGGCTGACGGTCGCATCGACCGGTCACGAAGGGGCCCCGCGGCATGCGCATGCCGCGGGGCCCCTTCGCGTACGGAACGTGCCGGCCGGTCAGGCGACCAGGCCGGCCAGCTTGCGCAGCGACTCGGCCAGCGCGGCGGTCGCCGAGTCCTTGAGCTTGCCGGCCATCAGGGAGACGGCCGCACCCGTGAACTCCCCGTCGATCCGTACGGTCGTGGCCTCGCCGTCGGCGGTGAGGGAGTAGCGCGTGCCGACGGTGACGCCCATCGGGCCCTTGCCGCGGATCGCGAACACCCGGGCGGTCTCCAGCTCCTCCACCGTCCAGGTCACCTCGGCGGGGAAGCCCATCAGCTTCATGTTCTCCGCGAAGGTCGCGCCCGCCTCCAGAGCGGCCGGGCCGCCGTTCGGGAAGTCGGTGTGGGTGGCGTTCCACTGCCCGTACGACCCGAAGTCGGTGAGCCGCGCCCACACCTTCTCGGCCGGTGCCTCGATGCGTGCCTCCGCGCTGACTTCGGCCATGGGACCACCCCTTCACGCGTACCAGTCGGGCTTTCGGTGTCGCGGAACGTAGCCGCAGGGGCGTGAACATTCAATACTGATGAACCGTCAGTTCTGCGGGCTCGCCGTCGACGCCGTCGAACCACCAGATCTGCGCGGAGTCGAACCAGTCCGAGGCGCGCGGACCGCCGCCCTCGTCGTGGCAGTGGAACGCCGCCCAGAACAGGTCGGCCGGCAGCGCCTGCCGCGGCGCGTACACGCGGTAGACGTACTGCCGCCCGTCTTGCGCGAGCAGGGCCACCATCCAGAACATGCCTGAAGGGACGATAAAGGGCGGCCTCGTGGTTGCGAGGCGGGCGCGGGGCAAGGCGGCGCGCGCCCCTGGAGAGGAAGTCGCGCGATCTCATCCGCAAGGAGGAGGAATCGACCGCCCATGCCCAACCCCGGTGGGATGCGCACATGCTCCTCGCCGGGGATGACCGCGCGCCCCGTGGCTGATGAGGTGGAAGGGTGCAAGCTCCCGTCCCTCCGGTCCCGTCGCCCGACCGCGGTCCCGACCGCAGTGCCGATGGCCTGTCCGGCCGTACGCCCGCGCCCCGGGTGCCACGGCTGCTGCCCGCCGAGCGCCGGGGCGACCTGGCCGACCGGCTGACCGCGGAGCTCATGACGGCACTCGACAGCGCCCGGCGCCGGGCCCTGCGGGACGGCGACCGGCAGATCGACACCGCCCACCTGCTGCACTCCCTGGTCGAGGCCGACCCCGAGGCCGCCGCCGTGCTCGGCGGCGGCGAGCGGTTCGCCCGCGTCCTCGGCTATCTCGTCCAGCGCTCCATCGGTTACGGGCTGCGCTGGCAGCGCTCCGTCGAGGACACCGGCGTCGCCCTCCCCGTCCTGCGCGGGGCCGACACCGGCGCCGCCGGCTGGTCGCCCGCGGCGGCCGCCGCCCTCGCCGCCGCTTTCGAACGCGCCGCCCACCGGGGCGAGCACCGCGGTGACCACCGGGTGCGCGGCCTCGATCTGCTCGCCGCCCTTGCCGCCGATCCGGACAACCGGGCCGCCGAGGTGCTGCGCCGCGCCGGGCTCGAACCGGGCGCGCTGGCCGCCCGGATCGAGCACCCGTCTCAACAGGTGTAACGGGGGTTACGCACCTGACCGGGTCCTGTCATGATGGCCCGATGCACGCGTCTCAGGGGAGAAGCGCCGGCCTGGGACTCGCCCTGGCCTCGGCCTTCGCATTCGGTGGTTCGGGAGTGGCGGCCAAGCCGCTCATCGAGGCGGGACTCGACCCGCTCCACGTGGTGTGGCTCCGGGTGGCCGGCGCCGCCCTCGTCATGCTGCCCGTGGCCTGGCGCCACCGGGACCTGGTGCGCCGCAAGCCCGCCCTGCTCGCCGGTTTCGGCCTGCTCGCCGTCGCCGGCGTCCAGGCCTGCTACTTCGCCGCGATCTCCCGGATCCCGGTCGGCGTCGCCCTGCTCATCGAGTACCTCGCCCCCGCGCTCGTCCTCGGCTGGGTCCGCTTCGTCCAGCGCCGGCCGGTCACCCGGCGCGCCGCGCTCGGCGTGGTCCTCGCCGTCGGCGGTCTCGCCTGTGTCGTACAGGTCTGGTCCGGGCTGAGATTCGACCTGCTCGGACTGCTTCTCGCGCTCGCCGCCGCCTGCTGCCAGGTCGGCTACTTCGTCCTCTCCGACCAGGGCAGCGACGAGGCCGAGCCCGCCGACCCGCTCGGCGTGATCGCGTACGGACTCCTCGGCGGCGCGCTCGTGCTCACCGTCGTCGCCCGCCCGTGGGGCATGGACTGGTCCGTCCTCGGCGGCACCGCCGACATGAACGGCACCGAGGTCCCGGCCGGGCTGCTGATCGGCTACGTCGTGCTGATCGCCACCGTCCTCGCGTACGTCACCGGCGTCATCTCGGTGCGGAGGCTCTCTCCGCAGGTCGCGGGCGTGGTGGCCTGCCTGGAGGCGGTCATCGCGACCGTCCTCGCCTGGGTGCTGCTCGGCGAGCACCTGGCCGCCCCGCAGATCATCGGCGGCGCGGTGGTCCTCGTCGGCGCGTTCATCGCGCAGTCGTCGACGCCCAGGGCCGTGGCGGCCGAGCCGGTGGCCGGGTCCGCCGCGCCCGTCACGGAGGAGGCCGCGACGGCCGGGCGGAACTCCGCGTAGGGTGCCGAGCATGCATTCGACCGTTCTTCCGCCTCCCGCCGCCTAGCGCGGGCGGCACCTTCCGCTGACGAAGACCGGGCCCGGGCCGGCTGATCAAGCCCCCGGGCGGTCAGGGCGTGTCCGGCGGATCATGGTCGGGTCCGCGACGCCTGGCACGGCACCTCGCTGCGTTGCCGAAGCGCCCCGATAGCTCCGCTGTCGAGACGCTCCAGCGCCTTGCGATGCTTCCCCTCGGCCCTGGCGGGCCTGGGGAGACCCCAAGCACCAGACGACGCGGCCTATCCGACCCTGATCCGCCGGACAGGCCCTCGTCGCTGCCCGCCCGCGGAGCCCAGCGACCACCTTCCCTTCCTGTCTTCACACGGAGAACGCACGTGTCGAATTCCTTCGGCCCCGCCCTGTCCACGGGGCGGAGCCTCACCTATCTGGTCGTCGCCGGAATCGCCTGGGGCACCGCCGGGGCCGCCGCCTCGCTGGTCTTCCGGGCCAGCGACATGGGTCCCCTCGCCCTCTCCTTCTGGCGCTGCGTCGGCGGGCTCGTCCTGCTGCTCGGCGCGCTCGCGCTGCGGCGCGGGCCGAAGGCCCCGGCCGCTCCCGAACCGCGCCGCCGCCGGCTCCTCCGGATCCTCGGCACCGGGATCGGCCTGACCGTCTTCCAGAGCGCCTACTTCGCCGCCGTGCAGGCCACGGGCCTCGCCGTCGGCACCGTCGTCACCCTCGGTGCCGGGCCCGTGCTGATCGCCGTCGGCGCACGTCTGCTGATGGGCGAGCGGATCGGGGCCGGCGGCGCCGCCGCGGTCGGCGGCGCGCTCGCCGGACTCGGGGTCCTCGTCCTCGGCGGCGGCGGCGCGGAGGTCCGCCCGCTCGGCGTCGTCCTCGCCGTCCTGTCCGCCGCCGGATACGCGGCGATCACCCTGCTCACCCGCTGGCTCGGCCGTACCGGCGGCAGCGGTGACGCACTGTCCACCACCACCTGGGCCTTCGCCGTCGGCATGGTGGGTCTGCTGCCCATGGCCTGGGCGGAGGGCCTGCTGCCGCACACCGACGCGCCGCTGCGGATGCTCGCCCTGCTGCTGTACGTGGCCGCCGTGCCGACGGCCCTCGCGTATGCGCTCTACTTCGCCGGGGCGGCCGTGGTCCGCGCCGCGACCGTCTCCGTGATCATGCTCCTGGAGCCGGTCAGCGCGGCGGTCATCGCGGTCACCCTGCTCGGCGAGCAGCTCACCGCCGCGACGGTCGCCGGGACGCTGCTCCTGCTGCTCGCCGTGACCGGTCTGGCGCTCGCCGAGACCAGGTCGGCGACGGCGCCGGCGACCGCCGGCTAGCCGCCGGTCCCGGGCGTGCGGCGGGCCTTGTGGCCGAGGGCCGCCGCGTCGCCCGGGCCCCGGCGGGCGGTCAGGCGGTCGGTGACGCGGTCGCGGATCTCGGCCGGCTTGTTGCCGCCGTACTTGAACTTGGCGCGTACGTCGGTCACTTCGAGCCGCAGCATCCGGATGCCCGGGAGCATCCGGCCGAACGGCGCCTCGCCCGGGGCCGCCGCGGCCGTGCCGCCCTCCGGCTGGAAGTGGGCGACCTGGCGGTTGAGCAGGGCCGCCTTCTCCGCCGGGTCGTCCACGACATGGGCCGTGCAGCGGAGCTGGACGGCCGCGTAGAAGGAGGTCGGGGTGCCGTGTGCGGACGGCTCGCCCTCCGGGGCGGTCCAGTGGCCGGGGACGTAGACGTAGTCGTCGACCACGCTGAGCAGCACGGTGGACGAGCGCTCCAGGTCGCGCCAGAGCGGGTTGGGCCGGGCGAGATGGGTGAGCGCCTGGCCGTACGGGCCGGGCTCCGGCTCGTAACGGAAGTGCAGCGGCTGCACCCACGGCGGTTCGCCGGGCGCGCCGTTCACCGCGAGCTGGCCGAAGTCGTGGCGGGCCAGCCAGTCCCGCCACTCGCCCTCGTCGAGCGCGGCGTCCCAGGGGTGGATGAGCATGACGTTCCTCCTAGAGGGCGGCGAGGTAGGCGGGCAGCGGCAGCCCGGCGGGCTGGTCGGCGGCCGGGACCGGGGTGCCGTAGCCGCGCTGCACCGGGACCACGCCGGCCCAGTGGGGGAGCGCCGCGTCCTCGGGCTCGTCGTTGGGGCCGCCGGTGCGCACCTTCGCCGAGACCTCGGCGAGTTCGATGCGGAGCACGGCGGTGGCCGCGAGCTCCCTGGCGTTGCCGGGCCGGGAGTCGGCGGCACGGCCGGGCACCACGTGGTCGACGAGCGCGTCGAGCGCGGTCCGCAGCTCCTCGGGGTCGGTGACCTGGTGGGCGACGCCGTGCACCACGACCGAGCGGTAGTTGATCGAGTGGTGGAAGGCCGACTTGGCGAGCACCAGGCCGTCCACATGGGTCACGGTCAGACAGACCGGCAGGCCCGGCGCGTCCTCGCCCCGGCCGGCCGAGCGCAGCGGCCGGGAGCCGGTGGACCCGTGCACGTACAGCCGCTCGCCGATCCGCCCGTAGAGGGTGGGGAGCACGACCGGCGCGCCGTCGCGGACGAAGCCGAGGTGGCAGAGGTAGGTCTCGTCGAGGAGCGAGTGCACCAGTTCGCGGTCGTACGAGGCGCGCTCCCGGGAGCGGGTGGGCACGGTGCGCTCGGTGGGGGCGTACTCCCCGGCGGCGGCGGTCGCTTCCGTCTCGGTCTCGGGCTCGGTCATTGCGGACTCCATTGCACTAGTGCATAATATGTTTTGTGCTAGGAGAGTATCGGATCGAAGGTCGTCGCGCATCGGAGATCGCCGCCGGCGTCGAGCGCGGGGTCGGCATGGGGCAGCTCCAGCCCGGACAACTCCTCCCGCCGATGCGGGAGTTGGCGGCCGCTCTCGGGGTGAATCCGAACACCGTGGCCGCCGCCTACCGCACCCTGCGCGAGCGCGGGGTGATCGAGACCGACGGGCGGCGCGGCAGCCGGGTGCGCGCCGCGCCCGCGACCACCGCGCGCGGCTCGATCCGGGTCGAGGCCCCCGAGGGCGTACGGGACGTGAGCAACGGCAGCCCGGACCCCGCGCTGCTCCCGCCGCTCGGCGAGGCGCTCGCCGCCGTCGCGCGCGAGTACGCCGAGCGGCCCCCGCTGTACGGGGAGGCGCCGATCGACGAGGGGTTCGCGCGGCTCGCCCGCGCGGCCTTCGACGAGGGCGGCGTGCCGGCCGGACCGGTCGGTGTCGCGTCCGGCTCGCTCGACGCCGTCGAGCGGGTGCTCGCCGCGCATCTGCGGCCGGGCGACGCCGTGGCGGTGGAGGACCCGGGCTGGGGCAGCCTCCTCGACCTGGTGCCCGCCCTCGGCCTGCGGCCGGTGCCGGTCGCCGTCGACGACGAGGGGCCGCAGGCCGATGCCGTGGCCCGCGCCCTGCGCGCGGGCGCGCGTGCCGTGATCGTCACCGACCGCGCCCAGAACCCCACCGGCGCCTGCGTGACCGCCGAGCGGGCCGCCGCGCTGCGCTCGGTCCTCGCCGCGCACCCCGACGTGCTGCTCGTCGAGGACGACCACGGGCACGGCATCGTCGCCCAGCCGCCGCACCCGCTGGCCACGGGGGAGGGGAAGTGGGTGTTCGTCCGCTCGGTCGCCAAGGCCTGGGGTCCCGACCTGCGGATCGCCGCCTTCACCGGCGACGCGGAGACGGTGGACCGGGTGCTCGGGCGCCAACGGCTCGGCCCCGGCTGGGTCAGCCGGCTGCTCCAGCGGGCCGTGGTGCACCTGTGGACCACGGACGCGGTCGATCCGGCCGCGGTGGCGGCCTCGTACGGGGCACGGCGCGACGGCCTGGTACAGGCACTCGCCCGACGCGGTGTCGAGGCGCACGGACGCAGCGGCATGAACGTCTGGGTCCCGGTCGCCGACGAGACCGGCGCCGTCGCCCGGCTCCTCGGCGCGGGCTGGGCGGTCGCCCCCGGCGCCCGCTTCCGCATGGAGGCAGGCCCGGCGGTCCGGCTCACCGTCTCCGGCCTCGCCCGGGCGGACATCGAACCGCTCGCGGACGCGGTGGCGTACGCGGCGGGGCCGGCGCCGGCGCGCAGCTACGGCTGAGGGCGCGGGCCGGTGCTACGAGCGGGTGCCGGCGGCCTCGGAGCGAGGGGTCCTGTCCGGGGCGGCGGCGACGGGCGGCGTCGGGACGGTGCGGCGCGGGCCACGGGTCTGGGTGAGGGCGGCGCCCGCGAGGACGACGACCGCGCCGACCGGCGTGTTCCACGACAGCTGCTCGCCGAGCAGGGCGACACCGGCGGCGGTCGCGATGACCGGGATGAAGTACGTGACCATGGACGCCGTCGTCGGGCCGACCTCGGCCACGACCCCGTACTGCAGCAGCATCGCGCAGCCCGTGCCGAGCGCGCCCAGGGCGATCACCGAGAGCAGCGGCAGGACCTCGACCGACTCCGGCCAGGTGGTGAACAGCGGGGTGACCAGGGCCAGCTGGAGCGTGGCCAGGCCGACCTGGGAGCCCGCGAGGGAGAGGTTCGAGGCGCCGGTGCCGGTCAGGGTGCGGCGGACGTAGATCCAGCCGACCGCGTAGCTGAAGGAGGCGAGCAGCGCGAGCGCCGTGCCCGTCACGTCCAGGCCCGAGAAGCCCTGCCAGGCGCCGAGCACCGTGAGCACCCCGACGAAGCCGATACCCAGGCCCGCCGCGCGCACCCGGGTGGGCCGGTCCTCGGAGAGCGCCACCAGCGACAGGAGCATGCCCCACAGCGGGGTCGTCGCGTTGCAGATGCCCGCGAGCGTCGACGGGATGGTCAGCTCCGCGTACGCGAACAGCGAGAACGGCAGCGCGTTGAGCAGGAACGCCGCCACCGTCAGATGACCCCACGTGCGCGCCCCGCGCGGCAGCCGGTCGCGCTTCACGACCATGGCGACGGCCAGCACCGCCGTACCGAACAGCAGCCGCCCGAAGGTCACCTGGAACGGCGCGAAGCCCTCCGTGCCGACCTTGATGAAGAGGAAGCTGAAGCCCCAGATCAGGGCCAGGACGCCGAAGCGGACGCGCCAGTCGACGGTGCGCGGGCGGCGGGGTGCGGAAGGGGCGGCGGAGCTGCTCATGGAACTCAGGGTGACCGAGCCGACCTCGTAGTACAAGCGAGAATTCTTTGAGGCGACCTCTTAGAATCGCTTACATGTTGAACCTGGAGCGCCTGCGGACCCTGGACGCCGTCGCGCGGCACGGCTCGGTGAGCGGCGCCGCCGAAGGGCTGCACGTCACGACCTCCGCCGTCTCGCAGCAGCTGGCCAAACTGGAGCGCGAGATCGGACAGCAGCTGCTCGCCCGGAGCGGGCGCGGGATCCGGCTCACCGACGCCGGGCTGCTGCTCGCCGAGCACGCCTCCCGGATCCTCTCGCAGGTGCAGCTCGCGCAGGCGGACATCGAGGCGCAGCGCGGCCAGGTGGTCGGCGAGGTGCGCATCGCCGCCTTCCCCACCGCG
Organism: Streptomyces sp. NPDC051909; assembly: GCF_040681095.1. NCBI lineage: Bacteria > Bacillati > Actinomycetota > Actinomycetes > Kitasatosporales > Streptomycetaceae > Streptomyces > Streptomyces sp. NPDC051909. Next base: position 28,166 of record NZ_JBFAYA010000011.1, read on the forward strand.
ATGCGCGGCCTGTTCCCGGCCGCCATCCGCGCGCTGCGCTCCGCCCACCCCGAACTGCGCGTGCATACGGCCGAGTTGGAGCCGGACTTCGGGACCCGTGACGTGCTGCGCGGGGACAGCGACCTCGCCGTCGTCCTCGACTGGAACAACAAGCGGGCGCCCGTCCCCGCCGGGCTCGAACGGGCCCATCTGCTCGACGACTCCGCCGATGTCGCCCTGCCCGCCGACCACCCCCTGGCCGGGCGCGCCTCCGTCGAGCTGGACGACTTCGCGGACGAGGAGTGGGTCTCCTGGCCGGCCGGCGAGTTCTGCCACGACTGGCTGATGTTCACACTGCGCGGCAAGGGCATCGAGCCGCGCATCGCGCATGTCGCCGGCGACCACCACACCCAGCTCGCCCTGGTCGCGGCCGGACTCGGCGTGTGCGTCGCGCCCCGGCTCGGCCGCCCGGCGACCATGGACGGGGTGTCCTTCGTGCCGGTACGCCAGCCGGTGCGCCGCCATATCTACGCGACCTGGCGCACCGACGCGGGGCGCCGCCCGTCCATCCGCGCCGTCGTGGAGGCGCTGCGGGAGGCGGGTGCGGCGCACGAGGGCTGAGCCGCCGCACATCCCTCCGGTGCGGGCCTCAGATCTTGCGGAAGTCCCAGGAGGCGACGGTGTCCGGGGTGAGCCGCATCCAGGCGTGGCGGCCGTCGTGCGGCATCGTGTCCAGACCGAAGTTCTTCGCGGCGAAGAGGCGCTCGGGGGCGTCGAGTTCTGCGCAGGGCTCGCCGGTGCGCGGGGCCTCGCCGACGAACTCCACGGTGCCCGAGAGCTCCACGCCGCGCAGCTCCCCGTACTCCACCCCGTCGTCGACCACGACCGCGACCTGCGGCCGGGCCCGCAGCTCGGCCCAACGGCGGCTGCGGGTCAGCGAGTAGAGCCAGAGGGAGGTGCCGTCCCAGGCGAACCACAGCGCGCTCACATGCGGGCGGCCGCCGGCCGACACGGTCGCGACCCGGCAGGTGCGCTGTTCCGTGAGGAAGGTGTCGAGCTCGGCCGGGGTCATCATGATCCGGCGTCCGCGGCGCTGTGCGACGCTCATCGTGCGCACCCTTCTGGATTTCTGATGGAGTGTCAGAAATCATGGGGCCTCGGGCGGCCGGAGGGCAAGGAGGAGGATGTCATGGGTCAGGGGAATCGGCGCAGGGAACTGCTCAGGGAACAGCTCGCACCGGACGGGGCCGTGCTGCTCACCGTCGAGTGCCAGCAGGGTGTCGTCGGCAGCGACAGCGCCCTGCCCGAACTCGCCGCCGTGGCCCGCTCGTCGGGCGCCCTGCACAACGTCGCCCGGCTGGTCGCCGCCGCCCACGAGGCCGACGTGCAGGTCCTGCACGCCGTCGCCGAGCGGCGCCCCGACGGGCGCGGCGCCAACCACAACGCGCGCCTGTTCCGGGCCGCGGCCCGGCTCCCCGTACAGCAGCACACCGGCAGCACCGCCGTACGGATCGCCGCGCCGATCGAGGTGGCCGAGCAGGACCTGGTGGTGCGGCGGCTGCACGGTCTGTCGCCGATCGCGGGCACCGACGTCGACCCGCTGCTGCGCAACCTCGGCTGCCGCACCCTGGTGGTCACCGGCGTCTCCGCCAACGTCGCCGTTCCCAACGCCGTGTTCGACGCCGTGAACCTCGGCTACACGGTGGTCGTGCCGGCCGATGCCATCGCGGGCGTGCCGGCCGACTACACCCCTGCGATGATCCGCAACACCCTCGCCCTGGTCGCCACCATCGCCACCACCGACGACGTGCTCGGCTGCTGGAAGGCGCCCCGGCGCGCGGCCCCGGGGGTCAGCCGAGCCTGATCGCCTCCCCGGCCACCTCGATCGGCATCGGCTCCAGGGGCTTCGTCGCCGGGCCCTGCTTCACGCTGCCGTCGTTGACGTCGAAGCGGCTCTGATGGCAGGGGCAGACGATGACGCCGTCCGCCACGCTGCCCACGGCGCAGCCCTGGTGGGTGCAGCGGGAGGAGTAGGCCTTGAACTCGCCCTGCTTGGGCTGGGTGATGACCACACCCTTGTCGGCGAGCACCTTCCCGCCGCCCACCGGGATGTCGCCGGTCTTCGCGAGCGGCGCGTTCTCCTCGTGCGTCTCCGTGCCGCCCGAGCCGTTCTTGTCGCCGCCGTCGCTCCCGCCGCAGGCGGCGAGGGCCGCCGTCAGACCCGCTCCACCCGCCGCCGCGACGACCGTCCTGCGCGCCACACCGCTCATCTCGCACCTCTCCGATTGATCCGCTGATCCGCATGCGCCTTGATCTGCATGCGCCTTGATTCGCATGCGCCTTGATCCGTACGCGCGGCCCATGCTGTCGGACCCGGGCGCTCCGCGTCAGCCGTACGCGGGGACGAGATCCGTTCGGGGGTCTCACTCGCGGCGGGGCGGCCGCTGCCGGGGCGGCCTCAGTGCACCGTTCGCTCGCGCAGGGTCGTACGCCAGGCCGGCTGCGTCCCGGGCTGCTCCGCCTCCGGCGTCTCCGGGTCGGCGCGGCGGCCGCCGCGGGCGAAGAAGTCGGCGAGGGGGAGGATCGCGGCGCCGATGGTGACGGCCTCCGGACCCAGGGTGCCCAGGCCGATGGTGACGCGGGCGGCGGGGTGGCGCAGGGCGTGGGCGCGGGCGTGGACGCGGACCCGGTCGAGGAAGGAGCCGCCGAGCTGGAGTCCGGCCCACCCGCCGACCAGGATGCGTTCGGGCTGGAAGAGGTTGATGAGGTCGGAGAAGCCCGCGCCGAGGTATTCGGCGGTCTCCTCCAGGACCGCGAGCGCGGTGGGGTCGGCGGCCTGGTCGGCGGCGGTGAGGAGGGCGGCGAGGGCGGTCTCCTCGCCGGCGCCGGCCGGCGGGTTGCCGCCCGCCTCGCGCCAGCGGGCGACGAGGGCCTCCGCGCCCGCGTACGCCTCCAGGCAGCCGAGCGCGCCGCAGCGGCAGCGGCGCCCCCGTACCCGTACCGTCAGATGGCCCCACTCCAGGGCGCGGCCGGGACCCATCGGGTCGGTGGCCACGCAGGCGCCGACGCCCGAGCCGAGGAGCGCGAAGACCGCGCTGCGCGCGCCGCGCCCGGCGCCGAACCAGAGCTCGGCCTGACCCATGGTGCGGGCCCCGTTGTCGATCCGGTACGGGACGGTGGCGGGCAGCGCGCCGGTCTCGCGCAGCAGTCGCTCCAGCGGGACGGCGTCCCAGTCGATGGTCTGGCCGTGCACCACGGCGCCCTCGGGCTCGTCGTGCGTGACGATGCCGGGGACGCCGACCCCGACGCCGAGCAGCCGCTCCGGGTCCATGTCCGCGGTGCGCAGCACCTCGGCGATGCCGTCGCGGATGTGGCCGACGACCACCCCGACCTCGTAGCGCGCGTGCGGCTCGGCGGCGTCGACGGCCAACGGGCGTTCGGTGCGGGCGAGTTCGGTGAGGGTGAGGTCGAACAGCTCGATCCTGATCCGGGTCTCGCCGACGTCCACGCCGATCATGCAGCCGCTGCCGGGCCTGATCCGCAGCAGCGTGCGGGGCCGCCCGCCCGCCGAGTCGACGCTGCCGGCCTCCTCGACCAGCCCCTCGGCGGCCAGTTCGGCGACCACGTTGCTCACCGAGCCGGAGCTCAGACCGGTGGCCGGTCCGAGCGCGAAACGGCTCATCGGACCGTCGAAGTACAGTCGCCGCAGCACCGCCGTGCGGTTCTCCCGCCGCAGGTCGCGCACTGTACGGCCACTCGTTGCTCGCACCGTAACCCCCGTTCACTTGCGTCTTTTTCGCAAGATACACCTGGTGCGAGGCCTTGACACGTCCTTCCCTTGCTGTTTGACTCACGTCATAAATTAAGCCGAGCCCGAAAGGCTCGGCCCGGGGCGCCGCGCGAGACTTCAGCCCTGCCGCGCGAAATCCGGAGCGGGGGCGGGCGGTGGCGGGGGGCTGACGCTCCAACGAGATCGCCCACCGGGGCACCCTGCTGCGCGGCTGCCCCGGCCTGACGCGGCTGTCCGGCGGCCATGTGTACATGCCGGTCCTCCAGTTCGGCCCGGATCAGACCGACCCCGTGGCGGGTACGGTCACCGACCCCGAGTCGTACGGAACCGGCTCGACGTCATCGTGCAGGTGCGGGCGGTCGTCGCCGTGACCGCCGCGGCCGAGTAGGCTGAGGCGGCCGTGTCAGCGACGGGGGCGGCACCGGCCACCTGGGAGGGTTCGTGTGGCTGTTCGCCGGAACCGAGCACGTGCGCTGGCACGACGACGAGTCGGGATTCGCCGACGACTCGAGGAGGACCTGGACAAGGATGCCGCTCCCGAGGAGCGGCGGGCGGCGGCCGTCTGGCGGCGCGGGCTGCAGGACTACGAGTCCTCCTCCCGGGTCTGTGTCACGGTCTCTGCCGGCGCCTGTGGCTGCGGTGGGTCGTTGAGCGCGGCGCGCAGCGTCGTGGTGCCCTTCTCCCAGGCGCTGGTGACGTGTGTGGCGAACGCGTTTTCGAGGAATCTCGTGGCCTCTGCGCCGAATGCCACGTCGAGGGCGAGGGCTGGTTCGTCGGCGAGCAGCCCGCCGACCACTTCGCGTCGGACGAGCTGTTCGTGGACGGCGTCGGCTTCCACGTGTTCGTCGTAGAAGCGCACAGCGGCTTCGGCGGCGCCGGTCCTGCGCATCGCGGCGACCATCCGGGACGCGGCGGGCGACGAGGCGATCTCCAGAGCGGCGAAGTGTCCGACGAGGGCGCCCCTGAGGGCTCGGTGGAGGCCGAGCAGCGACATCAGGTTGGCGTTGGCGAGGGCCGGCGCGCCCACGAACGGGAGGTAGTGACCGTATGCCGGATCGAGACCGAGGGCGCGCATGAGGTCGGCGTACAGACGGGCGTGCATGTGCTCGGCCCGACCGCAGCCGTATTCGTCGTACTGGATCGTGATCATGCCGGCCTTGGCACGGCCCTGGAGTCGCGGCACCACCCAGAGGTGCGGGTCGGCCTCGCGGAGCTGGTGCACGGAGCGCAAGACGGCGTGTTCCCGCACGTGGCGCAAGGTGCCACGGCGGATCAGGTAGTGGGAGACGCCGTCTCCATCGCCGTCGGACGGTTCGGTCAGCAGCCGTCCGAACACCTCGTCGGGGTCGTCCGGCCGAGCGCACGCCGCACGCAGCGCCTCCTCGAAGCGCCGTTCCAGGAGGGACCGCAGCCTGAGCGGACCGTGATCCCACTCGGCCTCGTCGGGGACGTCCGCGAAGCCCTGATAGTGGAGTTCGTAGCCGAGGTGCAAGGCCAGCTGGAGGTCTTCCCCATACGGATCGGCGGCCTTGACGGCACGGCGGCCGGGCAATGGCCCGGTCCCGGCACGCAGGCGGGAGACGAGGGCCTCGGACAGCTCACCGCGAGGAGGAGGCAGCTCAGGCCTGCCGCCCGGGGCGGTGGTTCCCCCGGTCTCCCGCAAGACTGTGGTGGTCATGGCACGGTCTCCTCACGTCTCCGCCTTGGACCCGGATGCACGCGCCCTTCGCAGGAAGGGGCCCACGGCGCGCGGCTGCCTGCGCTCAGCCCGGCCGCTCCAGCCTGCTCCGGCCGGGCCGCATGCGGCGGCGGTGGCTGGCGTCGCAGAACGGTCCTCTGAGACTGCGTCGGCACATGCACAACGCGACGACAGGCCGGTCGCTGCGCCTGACGGTTCCGTCGGCCAGCACAATCTCCACCGGACCCTCGACCAGCAGAGGTCCGTCCACCACGGGCGTGATCCGCGTGGCGGACCTCCGGGGCGCGGCATCCAGGTCCTTGGCGGGTTGCTTCACAGCATTCACGGTGTACCTCCCCTCGCGGGCTCGCGCGAGTCACGTGTCGGCGAATGCCCCGCTGCGCTGGCGGTATGCCCCGCGTGCGCGTGCGCGAGGCGGAACGGGGTAGCCGCAGGCGGCAGGAGACCGCCGTACGGCGAGCCGCCACCGCGGCCCGCTGAGCGGCTGGGCCGTCTTGAGTGCTCCACATCTGACGCGCCCCACGGCGAAGGGAGTCAGACCATGCGCCTGTCCTGCCCTGACCACTCGAACCCCGACGGGGCGGCGGCGCGGCGTTCCGGCGTCGACCGCACGCTCGCCCTGCTTCTGAAAGGGTACGGATGGCTGCCGGCGCTTCGACGGGACCAGCCGGGCGAGCACCCGGTGGCGACCCGGCTGTTCGGGCGTCCGACGCGGGTGCTGCGCGGCCCCGAGGCGGTCGCGTTCTTCTACGACGAACACCACGCTCTCCGCTCCGGCGCGCTGCCAGGACCAGTCCTCGACACACTGTTCGGCCGGGGCGCGGTACACACGCTCGACGGCCCGGAACACCAGGCCCGCAAGGCGATGTTCCTGTCATGGCTCACCGGTCCCGAGGCGGTCGGCGCGCTGGCCCGCGGAGCGGCCGAGGGGCTGCGCGAGCGGCTCGCCGAGCGGGAGGGCGAGGAAGTCACGCTCTTCGACGAGGGCGGGCTCGTCCTCGCCCGCGCCGTGCGCGACTGGGCGGGGCTGCCCGGGTACGACGCCGGCGGCACCGTACGACTGGGCCGGGACTGCGTGGCGATGGTCGACGGCTTCGCCACACCGGGACCGCGCCATCTGCGGGCCCGGCGGGCTCGGAAGAGGCAGGAGGAGCTGCTGGCCGCCGAGGTCGTACGAGCCCGGGCCGCGCCGCCGGCCGGGCCGCCGCGTACACCCTTCGAGGCGGTGGTGGCCCACCGCGACGCCGACGGATCGCCGCTGGACCCGGCGACCGCAGCCGTGGAACTGCTGAACATCGCGCGGCCCACGGTGGCGATCACGTGGTTCCTGACCTTCGCCGCCCACGCGATGAGCCTGCGACCCCGTCTGCGGCGGCGGCTCGCTGAGGAGGAGCCGGTCGGCCTCGCCCGGTCCTTCGCGCACGAGGTGCGCCGCTTCTATCCGTTCGTCCCGTTCATCGGCGCCCTCGCGCCTGACGGGCTCGTGCTGGACGGGGAGCGGCTGCCGCACGGCACACTGCTGCTGCTCGATGTGTACGGGCGGAATCACGACCCCGCTCTGTGGGATGACCCGTATCGCTTCGTCCCGGACCGGTTCCTGACCACCTCACCGCACACCGACGCGCTGATCCCGCAGGGCGGTGGTCCGCGCGAGGGGCACCGCTGCCCGGGCGAGGACATCACCGTCGCGGTGCTCGCCGAATTGACCCCGGTGCTTGCCCGGCTCGACTTCACCGTTCCCGAGCAGGACCTGCGCATCCCGCTCAACCGCGTCCCGACACGACCGCGGGACGGTCTCCGGATCGTCATCGGTGCCAGCGCTGGAGCTGCGTCCGGATCCCTGATGGGGGGCGTGCGACCGTGACCGCCAGCCGCACCAAGGCCACCGCCCTGGATTCGTACGACGACGAGAGGTACGACGCGACGCCCTTTCTGCCGCGGCGCGGCGGCCTATCCGCGCACCGCCGGGCCGCCGCCGACTGCCGCGGCTGCCCGCTGCACCGGCACGCGAGCGGCACCGTCTTCGGCCGGGGCCCCGCACACGCGCGGCTGATGCTGGTGGGCGAGCAGCCCGGCGACCGCGAGGACCAGGAGGGCAAGGCTTTCGTGGGCCCAGCGGGCCGGCTGCTGTCGCGGGCGCTGCGCGATGCCGGGGTCGACGAGGAGGACGTGTACCTCACGAACGCGGTCAAGCACTTCAAGTTCACCCAGGCGGAGACCCGAAAGCGCCGGATCCACAAGGCGCCGAGCCTGCGCGAGACGCTCGCCTGTCGCCCCTGGTTGCTCGCCGAGCTCCGGCTGGTTTCCCCCGCGGTGATCGTCACGCTCGGCGCCACCGCGGGCCGCGCGCTGCTCGGCTCGTCCTTCAGGGTCGGGACTGACCGGGGCGTGCCGCAACCGCTGCCTGACCTCGTCGGCGGGCAGGACGGCGGCAAGGCGGACGGCTTGGCGGACGGCGTCCAGGTGCTCCCGACCGTGCACCCCTCCGCGGTGCTCCGGTCACGGGACCGGAAGGAGATGTACGAAGGTCTCGTCGCCGACCTCCGGACGGCCGCCGACGTACTGGAGGACACCGCTGGATGAGGCGCAGGGCCCCGGCTGTCACTGCCGGGGCCGCGACAGCGGGCTGGTGTCGATCCTCCGCAGCAGGGTCATGGCGTCCTCGCAGACGAGCACCGCGCCCGCGTCCTCCAGCTCGGCGCGCGTCGTGCCTCCTGTCAGCAGGCCGATGCACGGCAGTCCTGCCCGCCTGGCGGCCTCTACGTCCCAGACGGTGTCGCCGACGAAGACGGCGTTCTCGGACTCGGCGCCCACCGCTTCCAGGGCCGTCTCCACGAGGTCGGGTGCTGGTTTGGTGGCGTCCACGTCTCCGCTCGAGGTGACCGCCTCGATCACCTCGTCGGCGTCGAGCAGCCCGCGGACGGCGGCGACCTCCTCCTCGGAGGCCGAGCTGGCGAGCACGACCCGCCATCCGCGCGCCGCCACCGCGCGCAGCAGCTCCGTCGAGCCCTCGAAGGGGCGGAGATTGCCGTACCAGGCGGCATAAAGGGCCGCGTGGGAGTCTGCAATCGCACTGTCCTCAGCGTGTTGGCGCCGCTCTCCGAGGACCGCGTCGAGAAGGCGATCGGCGCCCATGCCGATCGCGCGGTGGATGCGGGACATCGGTACGTCATGACCGTGTCGGCGCAGTGCCTGCCACCAGGTGAGGGTGTGGAGGTAGTTGGTGTCCACCAGGGTCCCGTCGACATCGAACAGGGCAGCACCCCGGGACGCTCGTGCCGCACGCGCAGTCATCGTGTCCTCCTCCCACCGAGCCCGCCGATGGAAGCGGTCGATGCGGTTCGGTCATGCCGCTTCGCGGTCACGAGTGCCCCATATCGCCGAGGGCATGCGGGCGGGGCTGCGGACCGCCCGGATCACCACCAGCTCCTCGTTGGTGGTTCCGGGTGCCACAAGGCCCTGCCGCTCGAACCACGGGACCCGCGCCGTCATGACCGGTCCGAACGGCTGTATGCGGCGGGCGGTGACCCGGGCACACAGGCCCGCCCGACTCAGAGCGGCCAGGCTGGCGGCCACTCCGCTGAGCGAGGACTGCACGAGCAGGAGCACGCCGCGGGGCGTCAGCAGGACGGGAACGGACCGGCAGATCCGATCGAGCAGGAGTCGCCCGTCGGGCCCGGCGTCCCAGGCGCGGCGCGACCCGCCTGCGGGTGCCTCCGGCGCTGCAGTGGGCACATAGGGCGGGTTGACGGTGATCAGGTCGAAAAGCCTGCCGAACACGGGTTCTGTGAGGTCGCCGCGCAGGACCCGGACCCGGCAGCGGTGAAACACGGCGTTGAGGCGGGCCGCGGCGACGGCCACGCCGGAGATGTCGGCCGCGGTCACCTCTGCCCCTCTGCGGGCCGCCGCGATGGCGAGGACCCCAGTGCCGGTGCACAGGTCGAGCGTGCGGATGCCCGGCTCCAGCCGTTCGCGGGCGAGGCTCTCCAGGAGCAGGGACGTGTCACCCTGCGGGGCGTACACCCCGGGCGGTCTGAACAACCTTGTCGCCGCGATCGCGGCCGTAGCCGCCCCGGAAGTCGTGGTGGTTCTGGTCGTCCTGGTCATTTTCCGCGAGTACCCCGGGCAGGCCCGGACACGCCTCGTGCCGGACCTTCCCCGCTGCAGTCACTCTTGGGACCGGGACGGATGTCAGCCCGGTTAGGCGTGCCGACCGCGGGCACTCGCGCTGTGATCGGTGCATTTGCCGGTCAGGAGGTGAACACGATGGTGCACGCCACGATCGAGGTGGACGCCCCGCTGCGCGAGGTCTACGACCAGTGGACGCAGTTCGAGGAGTTTCCCCGCTTCATGGACGGTGTCGAGGAGGTCCGTCAGCTCGACGACCGGCACTGCCACTGGCGGACCGTGATCGCCGGAGTGACCCGGGAGTTCGACACGGAAATCGTCGACCAGCTGCCCGACGAGCGCGTCGCGTGGCGCACCGTTGCCGGCGATGTGAGGCACAGGGGCGTCGTCACCTTCGAAAGCTCCGACGACAGCCACACTCGGGTGAATCTCGCCATGGAGATCGAACCTCAGAGCCTGGCCGACAAGGCCGGAGCAGCCATCGGCATGGCCGACAGCCGTGTCGAAGGGGACCTGTACCGGTTCAAGGAGTTCATGGAGGATCGCGAACGTGCGACCGGCCGCTGGCGCGGCCGGCTCAGGCCTGTGGAAAGCGATTCCTCGAAGGAGCCCTGACGGGGCCCTGGGTGCCGGTCCGCGGTCCGCGCGAGCAGCCGCTCTGTTCCTCAGGAGGCTCATCGTGATTCCTTTGCTCATCGTTCTACTCGTGATCCTGTTGCTCTTCGGCGGTGGCTTCGCCCTCGAGCTGCTCTGGTACATCGCCATCGCGCTGTTCGTACTGTGGGTGCTGGGCTTCCTGTTCCACGCCGCAGACCGCCGCTGGTACCACTGGTGACGGGCTCGTTCGGCCACTCGGCGCCGGCCCGACTGGCCGGCGCCGAGTCCTGCCATCTGGCCAGATCGTCTCGTCGGCAGCTTTGCCGCTGGCTGTGAGAACCCCGCCCCGGAACCAGACCTTCGTCAGCCCCGGACCAGACTTTCGGACCAGACTTTCGCGTCAGCCCCGGGCGGTCAGCCGCGCCAGCGCGTCCACCACATCGCTGAGGCGGCCCTGGCGCCGGAACACAGCGCGCTGTCGGGCCGCCCCGACCCCGTGGACTCGGATGCCGCGCAACTGGCGCAGTACGCGCGCGGTGTCGCCGGTGAACTCGAGCGTCGGGAGCACCCGGTCGACGAGTCGGTCGACCAGTTCCGCGCCAGGCCGCACGGCGCCGGTGCACGGATCGACTCCGTAACCGGACAGGCCGTATCTTGCCGCCAGTTCGTGCGCCAGCAGCAGTCGGCGCAGAGGCGTCCGCGGCATCGGCTTGCCGACCTCCTCGTCGACCAGAAGAGTCGTGGCGAGGGCGCGGACGAGGGACGCCAGGATGACGACTGTGTCCACGTCGGCATTGGAGTCGGCGATGCGGATCTCCAGGGTCGGCACATGCTCGGACGGCCGAGCGTGCCAATACACCATCCGCCGGTCCAGCAACATGCCGGTGCGCACCAGCTCGGCCACGTGCGCAAGGTAGCGGGGCTCGTCGAGGGCGGGCGCAGGTCCGACGGTGGGCCACTTCGCGTACTCCACAGACCGCCAGCTGGCGAAGCCCGTGTCGCCCCGCCGTGCGAACGGCGAGTTGGCTGTGATGGCCTGGAGGACGGGGAGCCACGGCGCCATGCGGCGGGAGAGCGCGAGTGCGAGCTCGCGGTCCAGCGTGCCGACGTGGACGTGGCAGCCGCAGACGAGCCCGTCGAGCGTACTGAAACGGGAGGCGAACCGCTGGGCCATGCGTCGGTAGCGCTCGTTGTCGGTGATGGTCAGTGGTTGGGTGGGCGGCACCGCCGGCGTTCCAGTGGCGACCGGATGACAGCGTGCCCTACGGGCCGCGGCGCCGATGGCCGACCGTAGCCACACCAGCTCGTCCCGCAGATCGCGGCATGAGGCAGTGGGCAGCGTCATAGTCTCGATCTGGGCGTTGAAGAACTCGTTCTGGACCTGCTTGCCGAGGACCGGGGCGGCCGAGGCGATCACCTCCGGTGCCCGGTCCACGGGGGCACGGCTCGCGTCGTCCACGAGGACGAATTCCTCCTCGACTCCCATGGTCAGGTACGTCATGGCCAACTCCTCGGCTCGGTCACGCGACTACCCGGCCGTGGTCTTCCCACCCGTGTCTGTGGATCAGGCGTGTTCCGCCCGAGCCGGGGCAATGGCCGAGTGGGTTGTGCTCTGCGGCCGGCAGACAGGAGCGTGATCATGATCCGGACGTCCGATGCGCTCTCGTTCGTCGAGGGTCTGCTCGTGCTGCGTGCGGTGCGGGTCGGGCCCGCTCGTCGACCGTTCCACGGACGGACCGTCGTCGTCACGGGAGCGAGCGCCGGGGTGGGCCGGGCCACGGCGCGGGCCTTCGGGTCGTCCGGGGCCCGCGTGGCTCTCCTCGCCCGGGGCCGGGCGGGCCTGGAGGCGGCGGCCGAGGAGGTCCGTCGGGCCGGGGGCGAGGCTCTGGTCGTGCCGGTGGACATGGCGGTGCCGTGGATGGTCGAGGAGGCCGCGGACCGCGTCGAGAGCCGCCTGGGTCCGGTAGACGTGTGGGTGAACGCGGCGTTCACGTCCGTCTTCGCACCGTTCCTCGCGGCGGCTCCCGACGAGTACGAGCGGGTCACGGAGGTGACGTACCTGGGCTGTGTGAACGGGACCCGGGCCGCGCTTCGGCGGATGCTGCCCCGGGACTCCGGCGCGGTCGTCCAGGTCGGCTCGGCCCTCGGCGAGGCTGCCGTGCCGCTGCAGGCCGCGTACTGCGGGGCCAAGCATGCGATCAACGGTTTCACCGCCTCCGTACGCCTCGAACTCCTGCACCGCCACAGCCGGGTGGCGGTCACGGTGGTCCAGCTGCCGGCCGTGAACACCCCGCAGTTCTCGTGGGCGCTGTCCCGGCTGCCGTACCGGCCGCGCCCGGTGGCGCCGGTGTTCCAGCCGGAGGTCGCGGCCCGTGCCGTGCTGCACGCCGCCCGCCGACCGCGGCGCAAGGAGTACAGGGTCGGGGCCTCGACGGCGGCCGCGGTGCTGGCCCATCGGGCCGCGCCGGGTCTCCTGGACCGGTATGTCGCCCGTACCGGTTACGCGTCCCAGCAGACGGGTGAGCCGTCGCGGGGCGAGGACCCGCACAACCTGTGGGCCCCGCTGGACGGGCCCGACGGGCAGGACCACGGCGCCCACGGGGCCTTCGACGACGAGGCGGCCGCGCACTCGCCGTACGCGGCCCTGGCCCGTCATCCGGCGGTCACGGGCGCGGTGGCCGTGGGTGCGGCGGCGCTGGCGGCCCGGAGCCTGCACACAACGCATGGGCGGTTCGGGCTGGGTTCGCGCCCCCGGCGCACGAGGCGGTGAACCGCGATGACGGCTTTCGAACTGGTGGACCTCTGCCTGCACACGGAGGATCTGGGGCGCCTCGAAGTGCCCCTGTGGGGCGACAACGGGGTGCGGGGCGCCCCAGGGCCAGTACTGGCCGGCGACGGGCAGTTCCTGTTCGAGACGGGCTTAGAAGGGCGCGAGGTCGGCGTAGTCAAGCGGCCAGTCGACGCCGACCCCGTCGAGGGTGCGGGTTCGCAGATCGGAGGGGTGCGGCCGGGGCGCGTAGCCGGCGAAGTGGACCATGGATCCGCCCACCCCGCGACCGGAGTCGTTGGAGCCGAACGGCACTGGGTCGGGGCCGTCGATCACTTGTGGTTCGGTCCAGTACTGGCCGCGGGAGCCCTCCTCATCTCTCACCCAGTCCTTCGCCGGATCCCAGAGCGGTCCGGCTTCCAGACACACCACGTGCCAGCCGGCGTGGGCGAGGCGCTGGATGATCACGGCACCGCCGGCACCGCACCCGACGACGATCAGGTCCACATCGTCGGTGTGGGCGAACCGGCGCATGCCAGACAGGAGCGCGCTCGCCGGCGGCAGCCACGCGGAGGCGTTGCGGGCGCGCAGTGCGCCCGGGGGCGCAGGGTCTCGCGGAGGGTACCGGTGGCGGCGTTCCAGACGACGCGGGGGCCGGCCCAGCCGGCGATTCCGGCGGCGAGTCCGAGCGGGTCGAGCCAGACCGGCCACCACATGATGCGGTTGCCGAAGGAGGCCCGGTCGTGTTCCAGGAAGATCTCGGCGCCGCTGACCGCGGCGCCGAGCAGCTGGTCTCCGACGGTCTGTTTCGTCACGGCTGGTCACCTCTGTCGGCGCCGTCGAGGTTCCAATGCCCAGTGGTCCCAGTAGTTGGGCTATTGTCGGCGCCGGCCAGCAGCGGGAGCACCTCTTTGCGGTAGAAGTCGAAGAACCCGCGCTGCTCGGGGCCGATCTGGCCGATGTGAACCCGGTCGAAGCCGGCGTCCACGTACTCCTGCACGTGGCGAGCATGTTCCTCCGGGTCGGGGCCGCAGGGTACGGCCGCGCCGACGGCTTGCTCGGTCACCAGTTCCGAGGCCTGCTCGAAGTGGCGTGGGGTGGGAAGGATCTGGCCCAGCTCCCCTGGGAGGTGTTCGATCGCCCAGAGCCGGTGAGCCGTGCGGACCGCTGTTTCACGGGTTTCGGCCCAGCACACCTTGGTCGACGCGTACGCGGGCCGCTCCGGGGCGCGCGCCCGGAACCGGGAGACCAGACCGGCGTCCGGCGCGGTGCTGACGAAGCCGTCGGCTATCCGGGAGGCGACGTCGGCCGCCTTCGGTCCGAAGGCGGAGACATCGATGGGGGGCGGAGTCGCGGGGAGCGTGTAGAGGCGGGCGTTCTCGACCGTGTAATGCGGGCCGTGGTGGGCGACCTCCTCTCCGGTGAACAGCTCTCGGATCACCGCGACGGCCTCTTCCAGCATCTCCAGGCGCACGTCCGCGGGCGGCCAGCGGTCCCCGATGATGTGCTCGTTGAGCGCCTCGCCGCTGCCGAGCCCGAGCCGGAACCGCCCGTCGAGCATGATCTGGGAGGTCGCGGCCGCCTGAGCTACCAGCGCGGGGTGGATGCGTACGGTCGGGCAGGTCACGGCGGTCTCGACAGGCAGACCGCTCACCTGGGAGAGCGCCCCGATCACGGACCAGACGAAGGGGCTCTCGCCCTGCTCGTCGTTCCACGGGTGGAAGTGGTCCGAGATCCATAGCGAGCGAAAGCCCGCGTCCTCCGCCATTCGGGCCTGCTCGACGAGATCGCCCGGCCCGAACTCCTCACAGGAGAGGAAGTAGCCGAACTCGGTCATGACGCCTCCATGAGTGCGGGTCGCCGCTCCATTCCCTGAGTTCCGTCGGTGCGGCTGCCCGGGTGACCGAGAGGGAAACCTGGGTCCGCGGTGTGGTTCAGGGCATGATGGTCCGCGGTGTGGTTCAGGGCATGATCCCGACGCGGGCCTGGGCGCGGCGCCACCTGCATGAAGACCGGTGGAAGGGGCAGCAGCGGAAGGAAGACTCTGCCGCCCGGACAGGGCCTGTCGGGAAGGAGCAGGACATGCCTCGTGGATCAAGCGCCAAGCGGGAACGCCAGTACGAGCACATCAAGCAGAGCGCCCTGGACCGGGGCGAGAGCGAGAAGCGCGCGAAGGAGATCGCCTCCCGCACCGTGAACAAGGAACGCGCCCGCTCGGGTGAGTCCAAGACAGCGAGCAAGAGCTCCACACAGGACATGTCGTCCTCGCGCCGTGGTGGCAAGCGTTCCCACAGCGGCTCCGAGGGACCCACCTACGACCAGCTGTACTCGGAGGCCCAGCGGCGCAATCTGCACGGACGGTCCCAGATGAACAAGGCGGAACTCAAGCGGAAGCTCGGCCATTAGGGGCCAGACATGGATGATCGCGAGCCTCGGAACGGCCTGCGGAGGCCGACGAACAGGACAGCGCGTGAGCGACGCGACGGGGAGAGACAGAGCGCGGCGGACAACGGTGAGTCCCATGGAGATGGCGGCCACGCGCTCAAACGCCGGCGACCAGGTATCGGGCGCGAGGAGCAGCTCCGCCCGCTCCCGCCGTAGGAAAACCGTCCCGTTTGACCTATGAACGCCGCCGTAATTGGCTCTGACCGCAGTTGCGTGAATGATTCTGTGGGCGAGGGTGGCTGACCATGTGCCGCTCGTGCACCACTCAGTCAGGTCATGCGGATGCCTGTGGATCTGCGCGTCCCAGCATTTCGGCGAGGGAGATACCAAGTTCGGGTTGCTGTGATTCGACGTGCTCGCAGCTGAGCTCGGGTACGCGGGCGGAACTTGGGTTCCTTGGCGCAGCCGCAGGGTTCACGGCCCGTCACATGGCCTTCGACGACGCCGGAGCTCCACGTATGGGTGAGTTCGGCGGTGACGGCGTCGAGGTCCTGGCGGAGCAAGCCTTGGGCATGAGCCGGGCCGCCTGCTGCGGCGCGCACCAATAGGCGTCAGGCTCCAACGAGCCTCGCTCGCCGAGGGATCAGCCCCGCCGTGAAGCCAGCGGGTGATCACCGCGAGGACACGGGGTCCCCCTGGCGTGTGCGGGGCAGCCGAAGCGGTAGGCCCGGGCGGAAAGCCCGACCGCGCCCGTCGGCACGGTACGGCGAAGGCGCGTCGTGCGGCCCACGGGCCGCATGTCCTCACGGTTGAAGGGCATGCATGGGCGTGGCGCGGGAAGTTGCGCGGTGGGCGACCGGCATCGCGGCGGACACGACGCCAGGCCGGGGCCCGAGGAGGTGTCGTCATGATTCCGCTTCTGCTCGTGTTGCTTCTCATTCTGGTGCTCTTCGGAGCCGGCTTCGCCGTAGACGTGCTGTGGTACATCGCCCTCGCCGTGCTGGTGCTCTGGGTGCTGGGCTTCTTCGTCCATGGTGCGCAAGGACGCTGGTATCGCTGGTGACGCGGGACCCCTACCGCGTGCGTCCCGGCACGCTCCTTCCCGAGCGTGCCGGGACGCCTTGTCCGCGGACGGCGTTCAGGGCTTGAGCAGGGTCTTGATCATGCCGTCGTCCTTGGCCTGGAACATTGCGTAGGCCCGGGGCGCCTCCTCCAGCGGCATCGTATGGGTGGCGAAGCCCTCCACACCGAGGGGGTCCGAGTCGTCGAGGAGCGGCAGGATGTCGTCCACCCAGGACCGGACGTTGGCCTGGCCCATACGGAGCTGGATCTGCTTGTCGAACATCGTGAGCAGGGGCATGGGATCGATCGCCCCGCCGTAGACACCCGAGACGGATACGGTGCCGCCCCGGCGGACGATGTCGATCGCGGCGTGCAGGGCGTCGAGGCGGTCGATGCCCGCGTGTTCGATCAGCGGCCTCGCCAGGGCGTCGGGCAGTACGGCTGTCGCTCGTTGGGCCGCCGCCGCGAGCCGTGTGCCATGAGCTTCCATTCCCACGGCGTCGATCACGGAGTCCGTCCCGCGCCCGTCGGTCAGGCCTCGGACGACATCGCCCAGATTCTTCCCGTGCTCGTCCGGATCGATGGTGTGGACACCGTGCGCCCGGGCACGCTCGAGCCGGGCCGCCACCGGGTCGACGCCCACCACCAGGCTCGCGCCGCGGTGCAGCGCGATCCGCGCGGCCATCTGGCCGATGGGCCCGAGTCCCAGGACGGTGACGGAGCCGCCGGGCGGAATGTCGGCGTACTCCACCGCCTGCCAGGCGGTGGGCAGAACGTCGGAGAGGTAGACGTAACGCTCGTCGGGTGGGCCCTTGGGGACCTTCACGGGCAGCGTGTCGCCGAACGGTACCCGCAGGTACTCGGCCTGCCCGCCGGGCACCTGGCCGTAGAGCTTGGTGTAGCCGAAGAGCGCGGCACCCATGCCGTAGTCGTGCACCTGGGTGGTCTCACACTGGGACTGGAGGCCTTGATCGCACATGAAGCAGCGTCCGCAGGAGACGTTGAACGGGATGACGACCCGGTCGCCTGGGCGGAGAGTGGCGACCTCCGAGCCGACTTCTTGCACGAAGCCCATCGCCTCGTGCCCCAGGACGTCTCCGGCGTCGATGAAGGGGCCCATCACCGTGTAGAGATGGAGATCGGAACCGCAGATCCCCGTGGAGGTCACCTTCACCACGATGTCCGTGGGCTCCTCCACCTGCGGGTCGGGTACGGATTGCACGCGGACATTCCGCGTGCCCTGCCACGTCACTGCGCGCATCACTGCCTCCTGGCATGGTGCGGGAAAGGAACACCAAGCGCCTGCCCCTGCCCTGACCGCCTACTCGCGTATGCCGAGCGCTCTCAGTTCCGGGCACGCCGGGGAGCGGAGCGGTCTGCCTCGGCCTGAGGTTCGACGAGGAGCCGCAGGAGGCCGGCGATCTCATGGCCGGCTTCGGCAGGGTGGCGGAAGGGAGAGCCGGAAGCGATCGTGTAGCGGTTCCGGCGCGCGTCCTCGGCCCGGCTGCGCGTGAGGTATCCGGCCTCTTCGAGGTCCGAAACGATCGCTTGGACTGTGCGCTCGGTCAGTCCGCACACCGCCGCCACGTCGCGGAGCCGCACGCCGGGATCGCGGGCGATGGCCAGCAGGACACGGGCGTGATTCGTCAGGAACGTCCAGTCGGATCCACGGCTGCCGGAGTTGTCTCCCATGAATCCACTATGCCTCCCGATGCAGCGAGCGGGGATGCGGGAAGGCCGAGAATACCCGAGGGAGATTTCGTGTAACGGGCGACGTATGATGAATGGAGAGCGGTGAGATTTCAGGCACTTCGGAAACCTCGGCGCTTCCTGAGAGGCGGGCTCATGATTCCTGGAACGGCGGTTCCTTCCGAGGACACCGGAACCGGTGACCGCAGTGACCACTGTGACTACTGCGGGGAACGGGTGGCGGAGAAGTCGCCATGTCGCGCCTACGCGCCGGACTCCTCGTATCTCGCTCCTCGTGACCGGTGGCAGGACGGTTGGCGGCCTGTGGTGGCCTGTAGCGCTGCGCACCTGCAGGCATCGGTCTCCGCCTTGAGGGCGCGTCCCTTCGTCGAGGCGGAACTGTGGGCGGAGCGTCTGATCCGCGTACGCGCGAGACATCCCCGGGGTATCGGTCTCGCTGATCTGGAACAGGAGTCCTGTCTCACCTCCGACCAGGTAGAGGAAGCCGCCCTGTGGACGGGGCGACGTCGTGTGCCCGCCCGGGAGACGGGAGTTGACTCCTCCGAGCCCGCACCGACCGCCGCAAGCGACAAGCGGAATGGCCTGCATGGGATCTCGGAGGCAGGGCAGTCGCCGTCGTGACCAGGAGGTGCGTCATGACATCCGGCAAGGAGCAGACCGCACACCCCGAAACCGAAAGCCGTGTCCCGCACTCATTCGTCGTGTGGGTGAGCGGCGACTTGGACCTCGACCACTCGGCCGAGCTGCGGCCCTTGCTTCTCGACGGTGTCGCGCTGGCCCCCCGGGGCACTGAAATCGTCGTCGACCTCCAGAACTCGTCGTTCTGTGACTCGACCGGTCTCAATCTGCTGTTGACCGCCAGGGAATTGGCACTCGAATCGGGAAGCCGTATCACCCTGGCCGCTCCCAGTCACCAGATGGTGCGGCTGCTCGAAATCACGGGTTCCGTCGATCTCTTCGGCCTCGGCCCGGCCGAGCAGAGGTGGCCCCGGTGATCGCCAGGGGTGCGCACGTCGGAGAACGCCAGGAGACATGCGACGAACGAGCCGACCGACTGTGGGGCGAGCTGCTCCACGAAGTGCGTCTCGCCTTCACCGGTGTTCAACTAGTCCCGGCGGCGACCGGCACGCTGACCGCTCCTGTGTGTCTGCATCGGCTCGTCACCGGCCTCGGCGTGAAGCCGGAAGCCGTCGTCTGGGCCTCGAGGCTGACGTCCACGGGCTTGGTGCTGTTCCTCGGAGCCATTTGCGCTCGCCCTGCTCGTCGTCCTGCGCACGGTCGTCAGCCCGCCCGCGGCCGTGATCATCGATGCCGCCCTGCTGATCTGGTTCGCCGTCTGCTGGCTGATTCCCGCACTGGTCCTGCGCCGAGCCGTCTCGTCCCGGCGTCCGAAGCTGTGCGGTGGAGCAGAGCTGATGGTGTCGGCCGGCCGGCGGGCGACGCCCGTTCGGCCGATTCAGGCGGGGCAGTGGCCGGAGACCGGCAACTCGTAGAGTGCGAACGCCCGGTCGATGACCGGCTGCGCGACATTGCGCACGCGCACCCCGCCGGCCGTCATACCGTGCTCCGTCCCGAGGTGCGCGTGGCCATGGATGGCGAGGTCCGCACCTACGGAGTCGATCGCCTCGGCGAGCAGGTAGCTGCCGAGGAACGGATAGATCTCGACAGGCTCCCCCGCCAGGGTGTCGGGGACGGGCGCGAAGTGCGTCAAGGCGATGCGGACATCACAGTGTTCCGCGCTCAACTCCTCCAGCGCGGAGGCCAGCCGCTCGGCGCCGACGTGTGCCACCCGGACCCACGCCCTCATCTCCGGCTCGCCGAAAGCGCCCGCACTTCGGCCCGCGAATCCTCCGCAGAATCCCTTCGCGCCGGCCACGCCGACCGAGTGGCCTGCAACGGAGAGGACGGTCGACTGTCCCTCCAGGACGCCGACATCAGCGGAGACGAGCGTGCGTGTGACCGCGCCCTGCTGGTCCGAGTGATAATCGTGGTTGCCCAGCACAGCGATGACCGGGACACCGATGTCCCGGACCTCCTCGGCCACCACCAGCGCTTCGTCGACAGTGCCGTGGCGGGTCAGATCACCGGCGAGCAGAAGCACGTCGGCACACTCGGGGAGTGTCAGGAACGCGGGACGCAGCAGTCCCGCGCATTCCGGACTCAGATGGATGTCACCGACCGCCGCCACTCTGACCACATGGTCGCTGCCCCGCGCGGCCGTCGGCGATGCCTGCGTCATGGCACTCGCTCCACATGGTCGGGGGCGTCGGCGGAGGGCGTGGTGAGGTCCGTGCGTACGACGAGTCCGGCCAACTCCTCCCGAGCCAGCCGCAGGATCCCCTCCCGTCGGCCGGCCGTGGGCAGTGCGCCCGTCAACAGGACGGCGTCGCCCCGGAGTTCGATCCGGACACCCAGTTCGGCCACATCGTCTCCGGCGAGCCGTTCACGCAACCGTGCGATCCGGTATTCGACTTCCTGGGAATCGTGTTCGGTCATCGGCCTCGCTCCTTCTCGCTGTCGGGGCGGGGCCGGATGACGTCGAGCAGTTCCAGCAGGTACAGGAATGCCGTCGCCATCGGCTTGTTCCGGGTTTCCTTGCGCACACGACCCCAGTCGACGCGTTCACGCAGCCCGCGGGCGACGGGGAGCAGTGCCCCGAAGTCGCAGTGGTGCTCCGAGAACGCGGCCAGCCGCCCGGTCATGAGGTCGGTCGGCTCGATCACGGGCATGTGCACCGAGTCCACGGGCAGGGTCTCGGCACGTCGGAGTAGTTCCGTCGTGACGGGGCGGCCGGCCAGGGCGAAGATCAGATCGATCTGCTCTCCGTCCCTGCGGCCCTTGATCAGCCAGTCCTCGGGCGGTTCGACGATCTCGATGCCGTGATCGCTGAGCACCTGGGTCACCTGCTCGGCGTCCTCCCGGCGTACGGCGAAATCCGCGTCGTGCTGCAGGCGCACCGGGATTCCGTAGGCGTAGACGGCGACGCTGCCGACCAGGGCGAACAGACACCCCGAGGATTTGAGTACGCCGGCGACCTCTTTCGTGACCTCCAGAATCGCCTGGGTGTGGTCCGCGGGGAGCTGCCGGGCCCGCTCATCACCGGCCTCGCGCGCCGCGAGCCCTACGGTGCCGGAGCCCGTGGGCCGCCGGCCGGCGGAGGTGGCGCCGTCGTTCGCAGGGGTTCCTTCGACGAGGTTCATCTCGATCCCTCCTGCCGAATGCACCGCTGTCGGCTCGAAGCCCCGGGGACCTGCCAGTACCCCGTCCGCCCCGAAGAATGCGCCGGGCCCGACGGACCCCTCGGGGAGCCGTCGGATCGGTTCGAAAAGCGTTCAGCGAGCCGTCAGGAGGATCTGCGCCGACAGGTTCTTGATCACGGTCTCGGTCCACCGGAGCCGGCGCTGTGCCCGTGGCCGGCCCAGCTCGACGAGCTCGCTGAGGCGCGCGTCCCGGTTGACCTCGGCGGCCTGGGCCAGCATCTGCCAGTACATGCAGTTGCCGGCCACGGCAAGGTGCACCGCCCGTAGGCCCTCCAGGAGGAGCCGTCCATGACGCCCTCCTCATCGCCGAGTGACGGCCCGAGTGACGGCCCGAGTGGCGGCCCGAGGGACGGCGCGTGCGACTGCCCGTTCCTGGGCGCTTCAGCCCTCCACACCGGTCGCCGAGTGCGGGGAGCCGACCGGTTTGGACTCCGGGGAGCCGCGCTGGCGGAGGTAGACGGAGAGGATGGCCATGGCGGCGACGGCGAGGAGCTCCGACTGCCAGTTCTGCAGCGAGCGGTTCCAGAAGTCGGAGGAGGCGAGGTAGTCGCCCCAGTCGATCGGCGCCTGCAGCTGCCGCAGCCGTTCGCCGTTGTACGCGGCGACGCCGGCGACGGACTGGGCGAACCACGACAGGAGGAAGAACACCGCCATCGCCATGCCCAGTGAGCGGGAGTAGAGCGCCTGACGCCAGTCCTTGGTGCCGGCCCAGCGCGGCGAGTCGGAGCCGGCGTGGTCGCCCATCCGCTGCTCGCGATCGCTCTCCGCGCCGGCCCGGTCGAGGGACTTCGACTCCGGCGAGCCGCGCTGCAGGAGGTGGACGGTACCGAACACGTAGAGGAAGAACTGCAGGAACTCGGACTGCCAGTTCTCGGTGACGTCGACGGCGAAGTCCGAGGACGTCAGATAGGCGCCGAGCCCGATCTGCTGGAGCCCGTCAACGGCCATCTGCTCGTTGAACTCCGCCCGTCCGGCGACGGCCTGGGCGGCGAGCACCACCAGGAAGGCCCCGCCGAAGGCGAGGGTCAGGCTGTTGGAGCGCCAGAAGCCGAGGTGCTCGGTGCGATCCGAACCGTGTCCGCTCGTCACCGGTGCATCGCCCCGATCGCCGTGAAGTAGGCGAGGCCACCCAGAATCGTCAGGACGAGGCCAATGAACACGGCCCTCATTCCGTCACCCTCCCTTCAGCGAGCAGCGGTACGGCTCGTCCGGCGCCTGTGGGACACAGCCCGCCGCAGTGACCAGCCACCCGCTGTCGAACTGCGACAGGAACAGCGTGTCGCTGGTCATCCGAAGCAGTGCGTCCCGTCCGTACGCATCGACTCCGCGGACCGGGCCGGCCGACGGCAGATCGAGGTCACGCAGGGCCGGACCGCAGGGGCCCTTGGCGTCCTCCTCGACCTCGTCCCGGGTCTCGGGGGCGAGCAGCTCGCAGCCTGTGCGGTAGTCCCCAGAGGCCAGCGCCGCGGCGAACCGCCGGCCGGCGGCGGAAGCGCCGTCCTCGCGAGCGGTGGACGCGCCGCACCCGCACAGGAAGGCCGTGACCAGCAGCGCACCGGCCGCCCGCAGAGGTATCGACATGCCCTCACTCTGCCCGTGCTGGCCGCCGGGCACCGCGACGCGGGGCCGCCCGCGCCGCCGCCTTCACCCGATCGCGTGCTCCCGCTCAACGCCGGCGCCCGCGCCGGGCTCCGCCGCTTCCTGCCTCTCCTCTTCGAGGCCTGTGCGGAGCAGCCGGTGGAAGAAGGAGCGGTATCGGCGCAAGGCCGTCCGCAGACTCTCGGTGTCGACGTCCTCGCCCTGTCGCCACTGCGCCGTGGCGCTCCTGGTCCTCGTCTGCGCCGCGTACGAGATCGTCCTGGCCGTCCAGTAGAGCGTTCTGGCGGACGCACGCGGGAGCGCCAGGTTCGCTCGCACGCCAGGGCGTTCACGGACGCCATGACATTCGCGCCGCGGGCCGGGGTTCGGCCGGGCTCGTCGCGCGTAAGCATGTGCGGTCGCATGCCCGTAGAACTCAGTCCTCCAGCACTGTGCGCTGGGCCGTCGGGAGTAATCGTCAACACCTGTGGATCGACGGTTTCTCAGCTCCGCGAAGATCTGAACGGGGTAAGTCCTTCAACCACCGACAGCTCGGCCTTGAGGGACTCGGCGGCAGCCGGTGATTCGATGAGGAGGAGGACCGACACGTCGGGGTAGTCGTCCTCGTAGAGTTCATCTTCGCCGTCATCTCCGGGAACGGCGTTCGGCTGGACCTGGAGGTGGGCGCCGGTGATCGCGCGCTAGCGGTCCTGAGCGGACTCGACCAGCTTGAACACCATCGCCAGGGCGGCGGCGGGGCTGCCGGCGCCGCGGGTGACCTTGGTCCGCAGCTTGACCGTGGAGAAAGTGGACTCGATGGGGTTCGTGGTCCGCAGGTGGATCCAGTGCCCGGCCGGGAAGTCGTAGAACGCCAGCAGCTCCTCCCGGTCGTCGGCGAACGCGAACCCCTCGATCGCCTTCTCGGCGTGCGCGCGGTCCTTGGCGTTGTAGATTTCCTGCCTCGCCTTCGTCGCGCCTGGCTGTGCAGACTTCGGCAGGGCGCTCGTGACATTGCGGGCCTTGTGGAACCAGCACCGCTGGTGACGGGCGGCGGGGAACACCTCGGCCGGGGCCTTCCACAGACCCATCGCACCGTCGCCGACGACGAGTTCGGGGTCGCGCATTCCCCGCCGACGGCAGTCGCGCAGCAGGTCGGCCCACGACTCCGTGGACTCCCGCAGCCCCTCCGCGAGCGCGATCAGCTCCTTGGTGCCGTCCAGCCGCACCCCAAGCAGCACCAGCACGCACGAGGTGGGCCTGGCCGAGCCTCACCTTGGGGTGGACGCCGTCGGCCCACACGTAGACGAAGTCGCGGTCCGACAGGTCGCGCTCCTGGAAGGCGGTGTGGTCGTTCTGCCACTGCCTGGTAAGCCTCGTCACCGTGGCCGGCGACAGCCCGGCGGCCGAGCCGAGGAACTGCTCCAGCGCCGGGACGAAGTCGCCCGAGGACAGTCCGTGCAGCTGAAGCAGCGGCAGTACCTCGGAGATCTTCGGGGACTTGCGGCACCACGGGGCCAGAATCCGGGAGGAGAACCGCTTGCGCTCGCCGGTGGCCTCGTCCACGCGCCGGTCCTTCACCCGGGGCGCGGTGACCTCGACCGGTCCGGCGGCGGTGACCACTGTGCGGGGCCGGTGGTGGCCGTTGCGGACCACCAGCGTGGTTGCGGTGGGGCGCGGCGCCGCGCCATTCCATCCAGCGCGGATCGTCGCGGATCCGCGACGAGATCGTCGAGGCGGCGCCTTCCGGAGAGACCGCGAGCTTGTGGTCGGAGTGGGTGATTCTGAGGTAGGTGACAGACCATGCCCTCGACCCCGCGCGGTGACCCGCCGCCCCCCGGAAGCGCTGGGGCGGTGCACGACGATCGGGACATCGCTCATGTCCGCAGGCTGCCCCGATCCTCCCAAAAACGCCACATGGACATCGGCGCGGCGGCGTCGAGGTCGAAGCGAGGGTGTGTCTTCCGTCCTCCGTCACCCTGTGGTGCGTCAGTTGGTCCTTGTTCCGTCGTCATGGCCGCGAGTGTTCTCTCGGCGACGCCGGGAACGACCACGTGGCGCGGCATGGCCCGGACATTGGGCATGCAGATTCTGTCCGGGCCAGCCACCATTGTGATGCGGCCGTCACGTGTGACGCCGCATCTTCCCATTGGCCTCTTCCACCGTTCCCTTCACGGTCTTCTCGGCCTCACCGGCAGCCTGTTGGGCCCGGCCTTTCACCTGGTCCCGGACACCCTTCAGACGCAGGTCTTGCTTGCCCGTCGCCTCTCCGGTCATCTCCTTCACCTTGCCCACCGCTTCTTGGGCTTTCCCTCGCATCTTCTTGCCTTCAGCCACGCCGATCAGCTCCTCAGATGACTCCGAAGCCCCTATTGAGGCCGTGCACGGCGGCTACCCGACCACGGTTGCGGTATTCGCCATCTCTCCGAGGGTCGCCCCACGCGCTTCGGCAACGCCGTCTGGAAGCCGGCCTTGGGCAAGGCCGGCGTCTTCCCGCCACGTGCCGAGGAGGCGAAAGCCTGGCAGTGGGTGTCGGCGCCCTCTCGTCGGCGGTGGTGGCCCACCCGCGAACGCCCGCCACGGGGCGAGGACGTCCCTCCCGCCCCGTACTGTCCCAGCGGGTGACTTGGCCGGGCCCGGCCGGCGCGCCGACTCCGAGGCGAGCCCGGCCGGGCCCGGCTCCGCCGCGCCCGCGAGGCCTCAGCCCTGCCGCGCGAAAACCGGAGCGGGGGCGGGCGGTGCCCCGGATAGCCTGGGGGGATGCTTACCGAAGTGACAGCGACCCGCTATGTCACGCCCTTGCGTGAGGGCGGCTCGCTCCCCGGGATCGTCGAGGCCGACGATCTCGGCACGTACGTCATGAAGTTCACCGGCGCCGGGCAGGGGCGCAAGACCCTCGTCGCGGAGGTGATCTGCGGGCAGCTGGCCCGGCGGCTCGGCCTGCGGGTGCCGGAGCTCGTCACCATCCAGCTCGACCCGGTGATCGGTCTCTCCGAGCCCGACCAGGAGGTGCAGGAGCTGCTCAAGGCGAGTGGCGGCCTGAACCTCGGGATGGACTTCCTGCCCGGCTCGCTCGGCTTCGACCCGCTCGCGTACGAGGTCGACCCGAAGGAGGCCGGGAAGGTCGTCTGGTTCGACGCCGTCATCAACAACGTCGACCGGTCCTGGCGCAACCCGAACATGCTTGTCTGGCACGGCGACCTGTGGCTGATCGACCACGGCGCCACCATGATCTGGCACCACAACTGGCCCGGCGCCCAGGCCTCCGCCGCGAAGCCGTACGACGCCTCCGACCACGCCCTCGCGCCGTTCTCGCCCGATGTCGCCGCCGCTGCCGCCGAGCTGGCCCCGCTCGTCACCCGCGAGCTGCTCACCGAGGTCGCGGCCGACGTGCCCGACGAGTGGCTGGTCGACGAGCCCGGCTTCGACAGCACCGACGCCCTGCGCGCCGCCTACGTGGAGGCGCTGCTGCCGCGCGCCGCGACCATCCACGAGCGGATCACCCTCGGGCCGCGCACCGAGCGCCGCCCCCAGCAGCCCCCGGGCTGGCTCGCCGACCGCCTCGCCCCGCGCCCCACCCAGAAGGACAGCACCACGTGACCGACCGCGACGTCTTCGAGTACGCGCTGCTGCGCGTGGTGCCGCGCGTCGAGCGCGGCGAGTGCTTCAACGCGGGCGTGGTCGTCTACTGCCGCGCCCGGTCCTTCGTGGCCGCCCGCACCCATCTGGACGAGGCCAAGCTGGCCGCGCTCGACCCGGGCGCCGACGTGACCGGCGTACGGGCCGCGCTGCACGCCGTCGAGGGCGTCTGCGCGGGCGGCGAGGCCGCCGGCCAGGCGTCCGGGGACGACGCGGGCCGGCGCTTCCGCTGGCTGATCGCGCCCCGCTCCACGGTGGTCCAGCCCGGTCCCGTGCACACCGGCCTGACCGCCGACCCGGAGGCCGAGGTGGAACGGCTGCTCGACCTGCTCGTCCGCTGACCGCGCCAGGACGCGCCGGAGCGCGCCGGACAGCGGCCGTAGCCCCTCCCCGGCGGGGGAAGGGGCCCGGCCGGGTCAAGGCGCGCGCCGCGTGATCCGGTGCACCCGGTGGGGCGTTGACACCGGGTGCCAGGGCTTCTAGCGTCTCGTCTGCGGGCAATACTAAGCGGTCGCTCACCTCCCGGAACGAGGGTCACCGGGTGAGGACGGGCGGGCCGCGGGGTAGGCACCGCATCCAGGGACGAGCCAAGGGCGAGGAGAACAAGCATGTCCACCACCGAGCAGCGGGTAGCCGTCGTCACCGGTGCGGCGCGGGGCATCGGCGCCGCCACCGCGATCCGGCTGGCGGCCGAGGGCCGCGCCGTCGCCGTACTCGACCTCGACGAGGCGGCCTGCAAGGACACCGTCGAGAAGATCACGGCCGCGGGCGGCACCGCGCTCGCCGTCGGCTGCGACGTCTCCGACGCCGCCCAGGTGGAGGCGGCCGTCGCGCGGGTCGCCGCCGAGCTCGGCCCGCCCACCATCCTCGTCAACAACGCCGGCGTGCTCCGCGACAACCTGCTGTTCAAGATGTCCGAGTCGGACTGGGACATCGTGATGAACGTGCATCTCAAGGGCGCGTTCCTGATGGCCAAGGCCTGTCAGAAGCACATGGTGGACGCGGGCTTCGGCCGGATCGTCTCGCTCTCCTCGTCCTCGGCCCTGGGCAACCGCGGCCAGGCCAACTACTCCGCCGTCAAGGCCGGTCTGCAGGGCCTGACCAAGACCCTCGCCAAGGAGCTCGGCAAGTTCGGCATCACCGCCAACGCCGTCGCCCCGGGCTTCATCGTCACCGAGATGACCGCGCAGACCGCCGAGCGCGTCGGCATGGGCTTCGAGGACTTCCAGGCCGCCGCCGCCTCCATGATCCCGGTGCAGCGGGTCGGCCGCCCCGAGGACGTCGCCAACGCGATCGCCTTCTTCGCGGGCGACGACGCCGGCTTCGTCTCCGGCCAGGTCATGTACGTGGCCGGCGGCCCGCTCAACTGACGCGCGGGGCGAGAGAAGCAGGCGAGAGGAACAGTCGCATGAGCAGCAAGGAGCTGCCCGAGCTCTCGGGCAAGGTCGCCCTCGTCACCGGCGCGAGCCGGGGCATCGGCTACGGGGTTGCCGAGGCCCTGGTCGCCCGCGGCGACCGGGTCTGCATCACCGGCCGCGGCGAGGAGGCCCTGAAGGAGGCCGTGGAGCGGCTCGGCGCCGACCGCGTCATCGCCGTACCCGGCAAGGCCCACGACGAGGCCCATCAGGCCGCCGCGGTCGAGGCCACCATGGAGGCCTTCGGACGGGTCGACTTCCTGATCAACAACGCGGGCACCAACCCGGTCTTCGGCCCCATCGCCGAGCTCGACCTGAACGTCGCCCGCAAGGTCTTCGAGACGAATGTGGTCTCGGCGCTCGGCTTCGCCCAGCAGACCTATCGCGCGTGGCAGAAGGAGCACGGCGGGGCGATCGTGAACATCGCCTCGATCGCCGGCGTCTCCGCCTCGCCGTTCATCGGCGCCTACGGAATCAGCAAGGCCGCGATGATCAATCTGACCCTCCAGCTGGCGCACGAATTCGCGCCGCTGGTGCGTGTCAACGCGATCGCGCCCGCCGTCGTGAAGACGAAGTTCGCGGCGGCCCTGTACGAGGGCCGGGAGGCCGAGGCGGCCGCCCGGTACGCGCTCGGCCGGCTCGGCCAGCCCGAGGACATCGGCGGCGCCGCCGCCTTCCTCACCTCGTCGCAGTCGGACTGGATCACTGGTCAGACGCTCGTCGTCGACGGCGGTCTTTTCCTGAACGCCGGTGTCGAGTGACCGATATCCGGACACTTCGCTGAATTCTTGACCGGTTTGGCCCCGGTTATCCATCGAATGCCTCAAGTGCCCCGCCAGGGTCGAACATTGACCTGGCGGGGTGCTGCGGTATGGTCGGCCGACCCCAGGCTGAACGAGGAGCGTGCACGTGTTCAACCGGACCAGTCTGCAGGCCGCTGCAGCCCTTGCGTCCATATCCCTCCTGTCCGGATGCGGTGTGTTTTCGGACGGTGAATCCGCAGCGGACCAGAGAATCGTCGTGGGGACGACGAGTTCTCCCAGCACCCTCGATCCGGCGGCCGCCTGGGACAATTCCTGGGAGCTTTTCCGGAATGTCTTCCAGACGCTCGTGGCCTTTCCGACCGGAAGCACGCTTCCGCAGCCGGACGCCGCCGACTGCGCCTTCAAGCAGGGCTCGTCGAGCCGGGTCTACGAGTGCCGGATCCATGACGGGCTCACCTTCTCGAACGGCCACAAGCTGGACGCCGAGGCGGTGAAGTACTCGATCGAGCGGATCCGCACGATCAACGTCGACGGCGGACCGAACGGCATGCTCGGCTCGCTCTCCAAGATCGACGTCACCGACCCGCAGACCGTCGTCTTCCGGCTCAACAAGCCCGACGCCACCTTCCCCTTCATCCTCGCCACCCCGGCCATGTCGATCGTCGACCCGGCCGAGTACTCCGCGGACAAGCTCCGCGAGGACGGCAAGCTGGTCGGCTCCGGCCCGTACGTCCTCGACTCCTACAGCGAGGGCGACAAGGCCGAGCTCACCCGCAACCCCAGCTACAAGGGCTTCGCCGACCGCAAGAACGGCGGCGTGACCATCCGGTACTTCAAGGAGTCCGAGCCGATGGTCACCGCCCTCAAGAACAAGGAGATCGACGCCACCTACCGCGGTCTGACCGCCGAGGAGGTGGTCGCCCTCCAGGAGGACAAGCCGGAGAACCAGCACCTCCAGCTCGTCGAGTCCACCGGCGCCGACATCCGCTACCTGGTCTTCAACGCCAAGGACCCCTCGGTCGCCAAGCCGGCCGTCCGCCGGGCCATCGCCCAGCTGGTCAACCGCGACGAACTGGTCAACAAGGTCTACCAGGGCACCGCCGAGCCGCTGTACTCGATGGTCCCCAAGGGCATCGCCGGCCACACCACCAAGTTCTTCGACCGCTTCGGCTCGCCCGACGAGGCCAAGGCCAAGGCCATCCTCCGCGAGGCCGGCATCACCGATCCGGTGAAGCTGGACTTCTGGTACGCCACCGACCGTTACGGATCCGCCACCGCGCCCGAGTTCGCCGAGCTCAAGCGCCAGCTGGAGGCCTCCGGGCTGTTCGAGATCACCCTCCACGGCAAGCCGTGGAAGGAGTTCCAGGCCGCCTACCAGAAGGGCCAGTACCCGGTCTTCGGCCGCGGCTGGTTCCCCGACTTCCCGGACGCGGACAACTTCATCGCCCCCTTCGTGGGCAAGAAGAACGTCCTCGGCACGCCGTACGTCAGCCCGCGGATCACCGACGAGCTCCTGCCCAAGTCCCGGCGCGAGAGCGACCGCGCGGGCGTCACGGACGAGTTCACCGAGGCGCAGGAGATCATGGTGCAGGACGTCCGGCTGCTGCCGCTGTGGCAGGGCAAGCTCTACATCGCCGCGAGCGAGGACATCGCGGGCGGCGAGCGGGCCCTCGACCCGCAGACCGTCATGCAGATGTGGGAGCTCAGCCGGCGCACCAGCTGGTAGGAAGCGGCCGGAAGACGCCCGAAGGCCCGGGCGGCGGACGGTGTTGTCAGTGGGGCCCGGTAGGTTCTCGTGTCGATCAGACGAACGCCCACCGGAGGTTCCCGACGTGACCGACACCGACCTGCTGCCCGAGTCCTGGCGCGGCGTCCTCGGCGAAGAGCTGGCGCAGCCCTACTTCAAGGAGCTGACCGAGTTCGTCGAGGAGGAGCGGGCCAGGGGGCCGGTCTACCCGCCGCGCGATCAGGTCTTCGCCGCCCTCGAAGCCACCCCGTTCGACCAGGTCAAGGTCCTGATCCTGGGCCAGGACCCGTACCACGGCGAGGGCCAGGGCCACGGCCTGTGCTTCTCCGTCCGGCCGGGCGTCAAGACCCCGCCCTCGCTGCGCAACATCTACAAGGAGATGCAGGCCGAGCTCGGCCACCCCATCCCCGACAACGGCTATCTGATGCCGTGGGCTCAGCAGGGTGTCCTGCTGCTCAACGCGGTGCTCACGGTCCGCGCCGGCGAGGCCAACTCGCACAAGGGCAAGGGCTGGGAGAAGTTCACCGACGCCGTCATCCGCGCTGTCGCCGACCGCCCCGACCCGGCGGTCTTCGTCCTGTGGGGCAACTACGCGCAGAAGAAGCTGCCCCTCATCGACGAGGAGAGGCACGTGGTCGTGAAGGGCGCCCACCCCTCGCCGCTTTCGGCGAAGAAGTTCTTCGGTTCGCAGCCCTTCACCCAGATCGACGCGGCCGTCGCCGCGCAGGGCCACGAGCCGATCGACTGGCGCATCCCGAACCTCGGCTGACCCCCGCGGAGCCGGCCCGGATCCGGCGCGCCGAGGGCACACCTCGGTGCCGGATCCGGCAGGCTCGGAGCGGGACCGAACACGGGGAGGCCGTGATGACCGGGCAGCAGGTGGCGGACGACGCCGTCATGACCAGGATCGGGCAGGCGGTCATGCTGCTCCACGGCGGCGACCGGGAGGAGGCCCGCAATCGCTTCGGCGCGATCTGGGACCAGCTCGGCCCCGACGGGGACCCGCTGCACCGCTGCACCCTCGCCCACTACATGGCCGACGCACAGGACGACCCGGACGTCGAGCTGGCCTGGGACCTGCGCGCCCTGACCGCCGCCGAGAACCTCGACGAGGACCGGCTCGCCCGCCACGACTCGACGGTCGCGCTGCGGGCCCTCCACCCCTCGCTCCACCTCAATCTCGCCGCCGACTACGTGAAGCTGGCCCGCCCCGACGCCGCGCGGATCCATCTGGACCGGGCCCGCGCCGCCGCCGAGGCCCTGGACGACGACGGCTACGGCAACGGGGTGCGGGCCGCTATCGACCGCCTCGAACTGCGACTGCGGGGCGGCTTTCCGGGCCCGGCCTGATCCGGAAGACACGCCCTGGGCCGTGCGGCCCAGCCTGCTCAGCGCCCGTACGTGCTCCGGCAGAGCCGTGCCTGCGGGCTGTCCGGGCTCCACCCTCCGTAGGACTGCCCGAGCGCGCACACACCGGCCCGGTCGCGTGGGACGTCCGGCACCTTCGGCAGACGCACGTCGGGGGTCCGCGGGCGCTGCTGCTGGGGTACGGCGGAGGGGCGCGGGTGTTCGGTGCGGCGCGGCCGGGCGGGGGCGGACGGGCCGTCGGTGCGGCGCCGCTCCACCGCCGCCTGCGGCTCGGGGGGATCGGGCATCGCCGCCTCCAGGGCCTCGCGGGCGGGCCCCTGCATGATCTGCGGGGCCACGTCCTGGCCGTCGGGGGAGGCGGCGCTGCCGGCGGAGGCGGCGGGCGCGGGGGCCGCGGGCGGCGACTCGACGGCGACACAGCCCGTCAGGGCGGCGGCCATGGCCACGCCGGCGAGCAGCGTCACTGGGGTTCGGGTTCCATGCACCGGGCAACTGTGCAGGTCGGGACGGCTGCCGCGCGCCCCTACTCGCGGGGAATGCCCCGCACGAGTGATCACCCCGGCCCGCGCTGACCGCGCCCGGAGGGCCGGGCCCGGGGCCGGTCCGGGGCCTGATGCGGTCAGGCGCCGGTGGCGCCGTCGACGCGCTCGCGGATCAGGTCCGCGTGGCCGTTGTGGCGGGCGTACTCCTCGATCATGTGGAGATAGATCCAGCGCAGGTTGATGAGGTCGCCGGTGCGGTCGTGCGTGCCCGCGGCGAGGTCGTCGAGGTCGCGCCCCTCGGTCAGCTTCCGGGCATGGGCGATCTCCGCCTGCCAGGTGGCGTGCGCCTCCTCGTAGCCGTCGTCGTCGGTCGTGTGGAGGCTCCGGTCGAAGTCCTCGTCGGTGGCGTAGAGCCACGGGGTCTCCTCGCCGCCGAACACCTTGCGGAACCAGCCGCGCTCGGCCTCGGCCATGTGCCGGACCAGGCCGAGCAGATTGAGCTCGGAGGGCGGTACGGAGACGGTGCGGAGCTGCGCGTCGGTGAGGCCCGCGCACTTCGTCGCGAGGGTCGCGCGGTGGAACTCGAGCCACTGCTCCAGGGCCTGGCGCTCGCCGGTGGCGGTGGCCGGGTGGACGCGCTCGGGTACCGCGGTGTGATCGTTCGTCATGTCGGGCATCGTCGCGGACGGCCCGGCCGGATGCCACCGGATCAGCGTGGCGGCGGCCCGCCCAGCATGCCCCGTAGCAACTCGTCGAAGCCGGTGCGCAGTTCGGCCCGGCTGGGCACGGCCGCGTGGAAGGAGCCGGCCGCGCAGGAGAACATCAGGCCCTCGCACCAGGCGATCAGGGAGAGCGCGTGCCGCTCGGGCGCGGGGGAGCCGGCCGCACGCATCATCGCGATCACGGGGCCGTGGAAGACGGCGCCGGCGGAGTCGAAGAAGGACCGCAGCTCGGGCCGCCGGGTCGCCTCCAGGGCGAGCTCGTAGCGGGAGACGAGCAGTGATCGGTGGTCCGTCAGATAGCGGTGCAGCGCGAGCGCGAGCGTGTCGACCAGGACCTCCGGACCTGCGCCGGGCCCGGGCAGCTCGTGCGGGGCGAGGACGCCCGACTCGCGCTCGACCTGGCGGCGTACGGCGGTCTCCAGGAGCGCCTGGCGGGTGCGGGCGTGGTTGGAGGTGGAGCCCTGGGGGAGTCCGGCCCGCTCGTCGACGGCGCGGTGGGTGAGCCCGCGCATCCCACGCTCCACGAGCAGATCGAGCGCGGCGTCGCCGATCCGCTCGGCGCGGGTGGGCGGGGCGTCGGGGGCCGGGGCCGGGGCGGGGGCAGCGGTCATGAGGACAACCTATGCGACCCGCGCGGCCCCACCTCCCCCTCGAACTACAGCTGTAGTACGGTGAGGGCGCGATCTCACTACACTTGTAGTGCGGGTGCTCGTGCCGAGCCGCCCGCCGTCCCTCCGAGGGGGAGTCATGGAACAGCACCGCGCCGTCGTCGTCGGAGCCGGCATCGGCGGTCTCACCACCGCCGTCGCCCTGTGCGCCCGAGGCTGGGACGTCACCGTCCTCGAACGCGCCGCCGACCTCGCACCCGTCGGCGCCGGGATCGGCCTCGCCCCCAACGCCCTGCGCGCCCTCGACGTCATCGGCCTCGGCGCACCCGTCCGCGAGCTCGCCGCCTGGCAGGGCGACGGCGGCATGCGCCGCCCGGACGGACGCTGGCTCGCCCGCACCGACGCCCGGGCCGCCGCCGCCCGCTTCGGCGACCCCCTCGTCCTGCTGCACCGCGCCACCCTGATCGGGCTGCTCACCGCCGCCCTGCCCGACGGCACCGTCCGCACCGCCGCTCCCGCCGCCCTCGCCCACCCCGGTGACGCGGCCCGGCCCGCCCGCGTCACCACTCCCGACGGCGAGCTTGAGGCCGAACTCGTCGTCGCCGCCGACGGCATCCGCTCCGCCACCCGGGCCGCCCTGTTCCCCGCCCACCCCGGTCCCCGCTACTCCGGCCACACCACCTGGCGCACCGTCATCCCCGCGCCCGAACGGCCCTTCGCCCCGCACGAGACCTGGGGACCCGGCCGCCTCTGGGGCAGCCAGCCGCTCAAGGACGGGCGGGTCTACGCCTATGCCATGGCCGCCGCGCCCGAGGGCGCGCACGCGCCGGACGGCGAGAAGGCCGTGCTGGAGCGCCTGTTCGGCGGCTGGCACCACCCCGTGCCCGCGATCCTCGCCGCCACCGAGGAGAGCGCCGTCCTGCGCCACGACGTACACCACCTCATCGACCCGCTGCCCGCCTTCCACCAGGGCCGCACCGCCCTTCTCGGCGACGCCGCCCACGCCATGCAGCCCACCCTCGGCCAGGGCGGCAACCAGGCGATCGAGGACGCGATCGTCCTCGCCCACCACATCGGCGCCGGGCGGCAGGTGCCGGACGCCCTCGCCGCGTACACCGCCGACCGGCTGCCCCGTACCACCGCACTCGTCCGCAAGGCCGCCCGCACCGGCCGGCTCGCCCTGCTCTCCGCCCGGCCTGCGGTCGCCCTCAGGGACGCGGCCGTGACCGCCGTCTCCCGCTTCGGCCCCGGCCTCGTGCTGCGCGGCTTCGACGGCATCGCCGACTGGCGCCCGCCCACCGACGGAGGCCCGGACGCCGGACGCCCGGACACCGGACGCCCGGACACCGGGCGTCCGGCCGGGAGTCCGACAGAACGTCAGGCCGGCGGCCCCTCCGGCGATTCGGCCGGGAGCACGGCCCACGGCCGCCCCGCGTAAGCTGACCCGCGCCGCGCGGCCCGACCGCCGCGCGGCGCGGGACGAGGCGACGACGGCAAGGAGACACCCCCGTGAAGGTTGGCTGCATCGGCCTGGGCGACATCGCCCGCAAGGCCTACCTGCCGGTCCTGGCCGCCCTCCCCGGGGTCGATCTCCACCTCCAGACCCGCAGCCGCGCCACCCTCGACGAACTCGGCGACACCTACCACCTGCCCGCCGAACGCCGCCACACCGGCCTCGACTCGCTGCTCTCCGCCGGCCTCGACGCCGCCTTCGTGCACGCCGCCACCACCGCCCACGCGGAGATCGTCACCCGGCTCCTGGAGGCCGGCGTACCCACCTACGTCGACAAGCCGCTCGCGTACGAATACGCCGACTCCGAGCGCCTGGTCGAGCTCGCCGAGAAGCGCGGGGTCGGCCTCGCCGTCGGCTTCAACCGCCGCCTCGCCCCCGGCTACGCCCAGTGCGCGGAGCACCCGCGCGAACTGATCCTCATGCAGAAGAACCGCATCGGACTGCCCGAGGACCCGCGCACCTTCGTCCTCGACGACTTCATCCACGTCGTCGACACCCTGCGCTTCCTGCTGCCCGGCGAGGTCGAGCACACGGACGTGCGCGCCCGGGTCCGCGACGGGCTGCTGCACCACGTGGTGCTCCAGCTCTCCGGCGACGGCTTCACCGCCATCGGCATGATGAACCGCCTGAACGGCTCCACCGAGGAGATCCTGGAGGTCTCCGGACAGGACTCCAAGCGCCAGGTCCTCAACCTCGCCGAGGTCGTCGACCACAAGGGCCAGCCCAGCGTGCGGCGGCGCGGGGACTGGGTGCCGGTGGCCCGGCAGCGCGGCATCGAGCAGGCAGTGCACGCCTTCCTCGACGCCGTGCGCGCGGGCCGGACGCTCAGCGCCCGGGACGCCCTGCGGACCCACGAGCTGTGCGAGTACGTGGTGCGCCAGGTGCTCGCCCAGGCCTCCTGAGCACCGGCGGGCGCCGCCACGGCCGCCCGCCGAGGAAGGCCAGGACGATCACGGCGAAGGCCCCGTACACCGCCCAGTCGCCCAGCCGCTCGTACAGCGTGGGACCCCCACCGAGCGGCAGCGCGTAGACGGCCGTCGTGCTGTCGGCGGTGCCGAGCTCCGGGCCGATCCGCCGCCCGTCCGGCCCGTACACGGCGCTGATCCCGGTCAGCGTCGCGTGCACCGTCGGACGGCCCGTCTCCGCCGCCCGCAGCGCGCCCAGCGAGGCGTGCTGCGCCGGCGCCCAGGAGTGCTGGAAGGTCGAGGTCGACGACTGGGCGACAAGGACGTCCGCGCCGTCCCGGGCGAGCTGCCGGCTCATGTCGGGGAAGGCGGTCTCGAAGCAGATCAGCGGCCCGATCCGCAGCCCCGAAGGCCCGGGCCCGGCCGACTCCGGCAGCGTCATCACCACCGGCGCCGTACCGCGCCGCCGGTCCTCGACGGCCGCCTTGCCCACCGAGGTCGCCCAGCCGAGCACCGGCCGGGCGGGGATGTACTCGCCGAACGGCACGAGCCGCATCTTGTCGTACCGCTCGCCCGTCGGCCCGTCCCGCCCGACCAGGATCGCGCTCTTGAAGATCCCCGGCCGGTCCGAGCGGCGCGCGTCCACGTTCACCAGGATCGGCGCGTCCACGGTCCGGGCGAGCGTGGTCAGCCGTGCCGTGAGGTCCGGCCGGGCCGCCAGGTCCATGCCGACGCTGCTCTCGCCCCACACCACCAGGTCGAGGCGCTGCCCGGCCAGCGTCCTGGTCAGCTCCTCGCCCCGGTCGAAGCGCTGGCCCGGAGGGGGGATCAGCCCGGGCTGCACCACCGCGATCCGCACCGTGCCCGTGCCGCGCGAGGGCGCGCCGGCCCACCACGCGAGACCCACGAGCAGGGCGCAGCACAGCAGCCCGGCCACGGCCGTGCGGCGCAGCGAGGGTACGGAGAGGAACAGGGCGACGGCCGTGTTCACGGCCACCACGAGCAGGGTCACCAGCCACACCCCGCCGACCGAGGCGAGCCGCAGCCCGGCCTGCACCTGCCACTGGCCGGCCCCGAGCAGCCCCCAGGGCCCGCCGAGGCCCTGCCAGGAGCGGACCAGCTCGACGAGCAGCCAGCCGGACGGTACGACGAGCAGCGCGGCCGCGGCCCGGCGCGGCGACGGCGTCCCGCCCAGCATCGACCGCACCAGGCGCCCCCAGGGCAGCCAGAGGAGCCCGAGCAGTGCGGCGATCACCAGGAGGAAGACGTGCAGGCTGGGCAGCAGCCAGTGGTGCACGGCCACCATGAACCCGATGCCGCCGCACCAGCCGTCCAGACCGGCCCGGCGCTGGTCGGGCGCCGTGCGGATCAGCAGCAGCCAGGGGACGAGAGCCAGATACGCCCACCACCACAGGCCGGGCTCGGGGAAGGCGAGCGCGGGCAGCGCCCCGAGGAGGAAGGCGAACCCGGACCGGCCGAGCCCGTGGAGGCGGCCGCGGGGCGGAGCCACGGCCGCGGTACCGGGGCCCGCGCCGGTGCCGGGATCGGCGCCAGGGGTGGTTCCGGCGTCCGTGCCCGCTCCGGGCGCCGCCGTCCCGGCCGTCTCCGGCCGGTGGGCGAACGGGATCCGCATGCCCTGCCTCCAGGTGTCGCCTCCAGTGTGCGCGCGCCGGTCCCGGCGGGCCTCACCTGCGGCGCCACCTCTCCTCGACCACCACGCCCCGCAGCCGCCAGCCGGCGTCCGTACGGAGCGCGGTGAAGTCGTACCGCCCGCCGCACACGAAATCCTCGCCCGACTCGAAGCGCATCGGGTTCACGTAGTCGGCGCGCACGCCGGCCGTGTCACCCGGAAAGCCCCCCGCGTCCGCCACCCGGAACCGGCGGTTGACGATGAGGTGCTGCCGTACGGGGAAGAGCCGCATCGTTCCGGCCAGCCATGCGGCGACCTCCGCGGCCGGCCCCTCGATCCCGCCCGAGCCGCTGTAGTCGGCGCGCCCGTCCGGGGTGAACAGCCCCCGGTACGCGGTCCAGTCGGAGTCGTCCACGGCCACGGCGTAACCGGTGACCAGGTCGTCGAGGGCGAGCCGGTCCATCACGCCTGCCAGGTCCACGCGCTGCGTCATCGCCTCAGTGTCGGGCAGCGGACGCGAGAGGCCAAGGGCCCGTACGGCTTCCGCTGTACGGGCCCTCGGCCGTGTCTTCCGCCTTCGCGTGACGGTCGGGTGCGGTCAGCCCGCGGACTCGCCGGCGTGCGGGCTGAGCACACCGGTGGCGACCAGCACGATCAGCAGGATGCCCAGCGCGATCCGGTAGATCACGAACGGCATGAAGGACTTCGTGGAGATGAACTTCATGAACCACGCGATCACCGCGTAGCCCACCACGAACGCGATGATCGTGGCGAAGACCGTCGGGCCCCAGGAGACGTGGCCGCCCTCGGCCGCGTCCTTGAGCTCCAGGCCGCCGGAGGCGACCACCGCGGGGATGGCGAGCAGGAAGGAGTAGCGGGCGGCGGCCTCACGGGTGTAGCCCATGAGCAGACCGCCGGAGATGGTGGCGCCGGAGCGCGAGACGCCCGGGATCAGCGCCATCGCCTGGCAGACGCCGTAGATCAGGCCGTCCCGCACGCCGAGCTCCGCCAGCGACTTGCGCTCGCGCGCGGCCCGGTGCCGGCCGCCCAGCTCGTCGCGGGCCGCGAGCCGGTCGGCCACCCCGAGCACGATGCCCATGACGATCAGCGTGGTGGCGGTGAGCCGCAGATCACGGAACGGGCCCTCGATCTGGTCCTTGAGCGTGACGCCGAGGACACCGATCGGGATCGAGCCGACGATGACCAGCCAGCCCATCTGCGCGTCGTGGTCGGAGCGCATCGCCTTGTCGAAGAGCGAGCGGAACCAGGCCGAGATGATCCGCCCGATGTCCTTGCGGAAGTAGATGATGACGGCGCTCTCGGTGCCGATCTGGGTGATGGCCGTGAACGCGGCGCCCGGGTCCTCCCAGCCGGCGAAGGCGGCGGTGAGCCGCAGGTGCGCGCTGGAGGAGATGGGAAGGAACTCGGTAAGCCCCTGGACGAGTCCGAGGATGAATGATTCGAACCAACTCATGGGGCCAGGGCCGTCCCGAATGTACTTGTGCGGTCATAAGGTCGGTGCGCAGCGTACCGTCCCGAGATGACGCGCCCGCCACGGGGCCGTGGCGCCGGCGGGCGGACGTCCGGGGGCGGCGTTCAGCCCTCCACCGGGCCCGTCGTGGTCCAGCCCGGGGCCTGCATGTGGTGCTTGAGGTCGGCGGG
Source organism: Streptomyces sp. NPDC051909 (assembly GCF_040681095.1). Taxonomy (NCBI): domain Bacteria; kingdom Bacillati; phylum Actinomycetota; class Actinomycetes; order Kitasatosporales; family Streptomycetaceae; genus Streptomyces; species Streptomyces sp. NPDC051909. The sequence goes on from NZ_JBFAYA010000011.1 coordinate 67,573, forward strand.
TTCCGGCGCGGTGCCGCAGTGCCCGCAGACCACCCGGGGGTCGAGGACCTCGCCGCAGCCGTGCTCCAGGAGCACCGGCCGGGCGTCGGGGTTGAGATGGCGGTCGCCCCACGCCATCAGGGTCAGCAGCACCGGCGCCAGGTCCTCGCCGGACGGCGTCGCCCGGTACTCGTAGCGCTTCGGGCGCTCGCTGTAGGCGACCTTCTCCAGGATCCCTGCCTCGACGAGCCGCTTGAGCCGGGCGGTGAGGATGTCGCGCGGGGCGCCCGTGTTGCGGGCGATGCGGTCGAAGCGGCGGACGCCGAGGGAGATCTCGCGCAGCACGAGGAGGGAGTACTTCTCGCCGACCAGCGCGAGCGTGTCGGCGATGGAGCAGGGGCGGGGGGCGGCCTTCATGGGCCCAAGCCTAAGGCAGCGACGCAGGGGAGGGTTTGAAAATCCAACCCACTGGGCTATGTTACCGACAAGTGTTGGTCCAGTTTTCCAACCTTGCACCCCAGGAACCCCGCATCCCAGGAGCCGTGTCATGCGCGACGCCGTCATCGTCGAAGCAGTCCGAACGCCCATCGGGAAGGGCAAGCCCGGCGGATCCCTCGCCGACGTCCACCCCGTCGCCCTCCTCTCCCACACCCTGCGCGCCCTGATCGACCGGGCCGGGATCGACCCCGCCCGGGTCGACGACGTCATCGGCGGCACCGTCGACCAGGTCGGCGAGCAGGCCATGAACACCACCCGCTACGCCTGGCTGGGCGCCGGCCTCCCCGAGACCGTGCCCGCCACGACCGTCGACCGGCAGTGCGGTTCCTCCCAGCAGGCCGTGCACTTCGCCGCCCAGGGCGTCATGTCCGGCGCGTACGACATCGTCGTGGCCTGCGGAGTCGAGTCGATGAGCCGCGTCCCGATGTGGTCCAACGTGCCGCCCGGCGCCGACCCCTTCGGCCCCGGCGTCGCCGCCCGCTACCCCGACGGCCTCGTCCCACAGGGCATCAGCGCCGAGCTCATCGCCGCCAAGTGGTCGCTGACCCGCGCCGCCATGGACGAGTTCGCCGCCGCCTCGCACGCCAAGGCGGCGCGCGGCTGGGCCGACGGACTCTTCGACGACCAGGTCGTGCCGTACGGGACGTGCGCCGCGACGAGTCCGTGCGCCCCGCCACCACCCCCGAGATCCTCGCCGGGCTGCGGCCCTCCTTCGAGGACCCCGGCTTCGCCGAGCGCTTCCCCCAGATCGACTGGTCCGTCACCGCCGGCAACAGCAGCCCGGTCAACGACGGCGCCTCCGCCGTCCTCGTCATGGCCGCCGAGACCGCCCGCGCCCTCGGCCTGCGCCCGCTCGCCCGGCTCCACTCCTTCGCCGTCACCGGCTCCGACCCGCTGCTCATGCTCACCGGCGTCATCCCCGCCACCGAGAAGGTGCTGCGCCGGGCCGGCCTGGACCTCGCGGACATCGACCTCTTCGAGATCAACGAGGCCTTCGCGAGCGTCGTCCTCGCCTGGCAGCAGGAGACCGGCGCCGACCCGGCCAAGGTCAACGTGCACGGCGGCGCCATCGCCCTCGGGCACCCGCTCGGCGCGAGCGGCACCCGGCTCACCACCACCCTGGTGCACGCCCTGCGGGCGCGCGGCGGCCGCTACGGCCTCCAGGCGATGTGCGAGGCGGGCGGCCTGGCCAACGCGATGATCGTCGAAGCCCTGTAGCGCCCGTTCCGGGGGTGCGGCTCAGGCCGACACCGGCTGCCGTTCCCCCCGCTCCCGATTCGGCTCCCGCTCCGGCTCCCGTAGGGCCGGGTCGGCCGCACCCCCGCCCGAGGCCGCCGCCCGGAGGTGGTGCCGCTTGCGCCAGCCCACCACCGCGGCGACCGCCGCCGACAGGACGATGAAGCCCGTCGAGATCAGGAAGGCGGGAGAGGTCGGGGAGGTCGCCTCGCTGCCCGCGATCACGTACGCGACCGTGTTCGGTACGGAGCCGAGCGCGGTCGCCAGGAGGAACGGGAGGCACCGCATCCGGGACACGGCCGCCGCGTAGTTCGCCACCACGAACGGCATCCCGGGGAAGAGGCGGATCGCCAGCATCGACCGGAAACCGTGCCGGCTCAGCTGGCCGTCCGCCGCCTTCAGCCACCGGCCCCGTACATAGGGCCGCAGCGCCTCCTGGCCGAGCGCCCGGCCGAGCGCGAACGAAAGACCCGCGCCCAGGACCGTGCCGCCGAGCGCCGCGGCGAAGCCCGCCTGGGTGCCGAAGAGCGCCCCGGCGGCCAGATTCAGGATCGGCCGCGGCACCAGGGACGCCGTGCACACCCCGTACGCGAGCCCGAAGACCAGCACCGCGCCCGCGCCGCTCAGCTGCGGCGGCCAGCCCGCGGACAGCAGCCGCTGCGGCTCGAACAGCAGCACCGACCCGCCCGCGGTGAGCAGGATCAGGGCGAGATACGCCAGCCGGGCCTTGGGCGAGAGGAGCATGGCCGGGAGCGTAACCGACACCGGGCGTTGATCGCCGCAGCGTGCGCCCCCCGGGGCTTCTAGAGTGAGGCGGTGACCACGACCGCCGTCCCCGAGAGCGCCCTCGCCGACACGGTGCTCACCCGCCTCACCGAGGTCTACCCGCCGGCCGGCGACCCCTTCCGGGCGCAGGAGATGATCGCGTACATGAAGGGCGTCGCGCCCTTCCTCGGCATCCGCACCCCCGAGCGGCGGGCCCTCGCCCGTACCGTCCTCGACGGCCTGCCCGCCCCCGCCGAGACCGACTGCACCGCCGTCGCGCTGCGCTGCTTCGCACTGCCCGAGCGCGAGTACCACTACTTCGCCGTCGACTACCTGCGCCGCCACGTCAAGCGCTGCTCCTCCGGCTTCCTGCCGGTGGCCCGCACCCTCGTCACCACCGTCTCCTGGTGGGACACCGTCGACCACCTCGCCGCGCACGTGGTCGGCGGCCTGGTCGCGGCCGACCCGGCGCTCGCCGAGACGATGGACGAGTGGATCGCCGACGAGGACCTGTGGGTGGCCCGCACCGCCCTCCTCCACCAGCTCCGCTACAAGGCGGACACCGACGCCGACCGCCTCTTCTCCTACTGCCTGCTCCGCTCCGGCCACCCCGACTTCTTCATCCGCAAGGCGATCGGCTGGGCGCTGCGCGAATACGCCAAGACGGCGCCGGGCGAGGTCCGCGCCTTCGTCGCGCAGAACACCTCGCGGCTCTCGCCGCTGTCGGTGCGCGAGGCGCTCAAGAACCTCTGACAACAGCCCCCGGCCGCACCGGAACCCGTCGCCGAAATTCGTTCGACGGCGGGAGCCCGACCGGCCATCATCGGACGCATGTCCCGGTACGCCTTCCCCGCAGCGCCGTCCGCAGTCGCGGACGCGCCGAAGGCTGCCGTCCACGCGCTGCCCGGCGGCGACCGAAGCTGACCCTTCCCGGACCGTCCGGCGGACCCCACAGGGGGAGGGTCGGTTCGGCCCCGGGGTCCCCACTCACGCTTCGAGCAGGGAATCGAGCGACATCGTCATGTCCAAGCAGGTCTACGCCCGCACCAAGCCGCACCTCAACATCGGCACCATGGGCCACGTCGACCACGGCAAGACCACCCTCACCGCCGCCATCACCAAGGTCCTCAGCGAGCGCGGGGCCACCCGCTACGTGGCCTTCGACCGGATCGACCGGGCCCCCGAGGAGGCCCGGCGCGGGATCACCATCAACGCGGCGCACGTCGAGTACGAGACGGACACCCGTCACTACGCGCACGTCGACATGCCCGGCCACGCCGACTACGTCAAGAACATGATCACCGGCGCGGCGCAGCTCGACGGGGCGATCCTCGTCGTGTCCGCGCTCGACGGCATCATGCCGCAGACCGCCGAGCACGTCCTGCTGGCCCGTCAGGTCGGCGTCGACCACATCGTCGTCGCGCTCAACAAGGCCGACGGCGCGGACGACGAGCTGACGGACCTGGTCGAGCTGGAGGTACGGGAGCTGCTCACCGCGCACGGCTACGGCGGCGACGCGGTGCCCGTCGTCCGGGTCTCCGGGCTGCGCGCCCTGGAGGGCGACCCGCGCTGGACGGCGTCCGTGGAGGCGCTGCTCGACGCGGTCGACACGTACGTGCCGGTGCCGGTGCGCTATGTGGAGGCGCCGTTCCTGCTGCCGGTGGAGAGCGTGCTCACCATCACCGGGCGCGGCACCGTCGTCACCGGCGCCGTCGAGCGCGGCACGGTCAGGGTCGGCGACCGCGTCACGGTCCTCGGCCCGGAGGCCGAGACCGTGGTCACCGGCGTGGAGACCTTCGGCCGCTCCATGGAGTCGGCCCAGGCCGGCGACAACGTCGCCCTCCTCCTCCGCGGCGTCCCGCGCGGCGCCGTCCGGCGCGGCCATGTCGTCGCCGCGCCGGGCACCGTCGTCCCACGCCGCCGCTTCACGGCGCGCGTGTACGTGCTCTCCACCCGCGAGGGTGGCCGCGCCACCCCGATCACCACCGGCTACCGCCCCCAGTTCTACCTCCGCACAGCCGACGTCGTCGGCACCGTCGACCTCGGCACCACCGCCACCGCCCGCCCCGGCGACACGCTCACCATGACCGTCGAACTCGGCCGCGACCTCCCCCTGGAGCCCGGCCTCGGCTTCGCGATCCGCGAGGGCGGTCGCACGGTGGGCGCGGGAACGGTGACGGAGGTGCTCTGAGGGAAGGCCTCCGACGGCCGTACGGGATCGGCGGGGGCCGGAAGAACTGCTTCCGGCCCCCGCCGGATCCCCGTCCCGCCACCTCCGCCAGACTCGTCCCATGACCGACACGGCGAGGCGGACGGCACTGGTTCTGGGCGCGGGTGGACTGACCGGGGCCGGGTGGGAGATCGGGGTGTTGTGGGGGCTCGCCGAGGCGGGGGTGGACCTGACCGGCGCCGATCTGGTCGTCGGGAGTTCGGCGGGGGCGGTCGTCGGGGCGCAGTCGGTCGCCGGCGGGACGGGGCTCGGGGAGCTGTACGAGAGGCAGTTCGGGGAGGCGGGCGGTGAACTGCCCGCGCGGCTGCGGCCCGGGCAGATCCTGCGCTACGCGCTCGCCGTGCTCGGCTCGCGCACGCCCGAGGAGTACGGGCGCAAGCTCGGCAGGCTCGCCACCGCCGCCGACACCGCCGCCGACACCGTCCCGCCCGAGGCCCGGCGGGACGTGGTCGCCGCCCGGCTCGGGGGCGAGGCGAAGTGGCCGGAGGAGCGGCGGCTCCTCGTCACCGCCGTGGACGCCGACAGCGGCGCGCTCACCGCGTTCGACAAGGACGCCGGCGTGCCCCTCGTCGACGCCGTGACCGCCAGCTGCGCCATCCCCGGCGTATGGCCGGTGGTCGAGCTCGCCGGGCGCCGCTGGATCGACGGCGGTCTGCACTCCACCGCCAACGCGCAGCTCGCCGCCGGGTACGAGCGGGTCGTGATCATCGCGCCCAGCGCCGCCGGCAACAAGGCCCTGCACTCCCCGGCCCGGCAGGGCGCCGCGCTCGCGGCCGCCGGGGCCCGGGTCGAGGTGATCACGCCCGACGCCGGGTCGAAGCGGGCCTTCGGCCGCGACCGGTTCGACCTGACCCGCCGCGGGCCGGCCGCACGGGCCGGACGGGCCCAGGCGGCGGCCCACGCGAACGCCGTCATCGCGCTGTGGGCACAATGAGCGGGTGAACGACCAGATTCCCGTCATCCGCGACGTCGACGGCGGCACCGCCCGCCTCATGCCCGACGTGGACACCGAGCGCGGCTGGCTGCTGACCGTCGACGGCGCGCCCCAGTCGTACGTCGACCTCGACGACCCGGCCCACCTGGAGTTCGAGTACGCCCAGCGGCTCGCCCACGTCGTGGACCTGGTCGCCGACGAGGGCGCCCCGCTCGACGTCGTGCACCTGGGCGGCGGGGCCCTGACCCTGCCGCGCTACGTGGCGGCCACCCGGCCCGGCTCCCGGCAGCGGGTCGCCGAGGCCGACCGGGGGCTGCTCGACCTGGTCGCCGAGCACCTGCCGCTGCCGCCCGACTCCGGCATCGCCGTGCACGGCGCGGACGCCCGCGCGTGGCTGGCGGACGAGCCGGCGGACTCGGCCGACCTGCTGATCGCCGACGTGTTCGGCGGTTCGCGGGTCCCCGCGCACCTCACCTCGGTCGAGTACGCCCGGGAGGCCCGCCGGGTGCTGCGCCCGGGCGGCGTCTACGCGGCGAACCTCGCCGACGGCGCGCCCTTCGACTTCCTGCGCGGCCAGCTCGCCACCTTCGCCGCCGTGTTCCCCGAGCTCGCGCTCGTCGCCGAACCGGCCGTGCTGCGCGGGCGGCGCTTCGGCAACGTCGTCCTCGTCGCCTCCGACCGGGAGCCGGACCTCGCGGGCCTCGCCCGCCGTACCGCGGCCGATCCGTTCCCGGCGCGGGTGGAGTCGGGCGAGGACATCGTCCGGTTCATCAGGGGCGCGGCGCCGGTGTACGACGCGGACGCCGTGCCGTCACCCGTTCCCCCGGACGGCGCCTTCGGCATCGGCTGAGGCCGCAGCCGGGGCCGGGGCCTCACCCGGGGCCGGAGCGGCGTCCGGGGCCGCGTCCGGAGCCGCAGCACCTCCGGCGGCCGTCCCGGCCGTCACCTGCTTCGTACGGCGCGTCAGGTTCCGTACGTCCGGCACCAGCAGCACCAGACCCGTGACCAGGACGATCAGCGCCGCCGACCCCCACAGCGCGGTGCCGCGGCCGAAGACGGTCTCCGCCGGTCCGGCGAGGGCCGTGGAGAGCGGCAGCATCGCCGTGGAGCCGAACCAGTCGTAGGCCGAGACCCGCGACAGCTTGTCCTCGGGGATCTCCTGGTGCAGCGCCGTCATCCAGGACACGCCGAACACCTCGATCGCGACGCCGCTGACGAACATCGCCGCCCCGAGCCCGACCACGTCGAGCGGTACCGCGAGCGCCGCCGAGGGCAGCGCGATGGGGAAGACGCACAGGGTGCCGACGAGCAGCATCCGGCGCGGTTTCCAACGGGCCATCAGGAGCGCGCCGGCCAGCGTGCCGACGCCGAACGCGGCGAGCGCGAGGCCCCACGGCCGGGCGCCGCCCAGCTCGTCGCGGGCGACCAGCGGTCCGTACACCGACTCGGCCGCGCCGACCAGCGCGACCACGACGGCGAACTGGGCGACGATCGACCACAGCCACGGACGGCCGGCGAACTCGCTCCAGCCCTCCCGCAGATCGGCGAGGAGCCCGCCGCCCGGCGCCCGCTCGGGGATGTGCCGCACGTCGAGGAAGGCGCGCAACGCGCCCGCGACGGCGAAGGCGCCGGCGTCGACGGCGAGCACCCAGCCCGGTCCGACGGCGGCGATCAGCGCGCCGCCGAGCGCTGCGCCGCCGATGCCCGCGCCGTTCATCGCCATCCGGAAGAGGGCGAAGGCGCGGCCGGCCTGCTCGCCGTCCACGCTGGACATCAGCATGGCCTCGGCGGCCGGGTTGAAGAACGCCTGCCCGGTGCCGCACAGCGCGGTCAGCAGCATCATGTGCCACAGCCGGGCCTCGCCGGTGAGGACGAGAACCGCGAACACCGCCTGCGAGACGCAGTTGAGGGCGTTCGCGGCGACCATCACCCGGTGCCGGGGCACCCGGTCGGCGACCGCGCCGCCGATGAGCAGGAAGAGCACGAGCGGGAGGGTGCGGGCCATCGCCACCAGGCCCACGTCGCCGCCGTCGCCGCCGGACTGGATGACGGCGAACGCCGCCGCGATCAGGGCACCGTGGGTGCCCAGGTTGGTGACGATCGCGGCGGCGGTCAGCAGCAGGTAGTTCCGGCCCGCCCAGCCGGGAGTGCGAAGGCGGATCACGACTCCGGGGACTCGGGAGCGAGGCGCACCGTGGAGACGATCTTCTTGATGGTCTCGTCCGACAGCTCGTCCTTCACGCCGTCCGCCCCGTACAGCACGAAGGTGGAGAAGTCGCCCTTGGCGGTCTTGAAGGCGAAGGCGACGGACTTGCCGTCCGACTCGCACTTGTTGCGCTTCTTGATGCCGGGGGCGACGGCCGTCGCCATGCTGCCCTGCAGGCCGGACGCGGTGGTGTACGGCACGGCCTTGGTGATCTTGATGGTGCCCTTGGGCATGTGCTGGGCATAGCCCGCCCAGACCCAGGTGCCGGCCGCGTTGTACGCCGCCTCCGCGGTGTCCTTGGCGCCCTGGGCGCCCTTCGTGCCGGCGGTGCTGAGGCCCCAGGTCTCCTCGGTGCCGTTCTTGTCCGTGTCGAGCGCGCACCAGTTGGTCTGGAGGTACGCCGGCGCGGACATGACGACGACGGGGGAGCCGTCGCCCTTCTTCTCGTCCTCGAAGCCGGTGACCATACCCGGCTTCGAGACCTCCCAGTCCGGCGGCACGTCGAACAGGGTGCCGTACTTCGGGTTGTAGGCGACCTTCCAGCCGGGGATCGTCGGCTGGTGGTCGGCGCCGTCGCGCGGGTTGTCGATCGGCGGCGCCGAGGCGGAGCCGCCCGGCGTGGCGCTCGACGACTGCGAGGCCTTCGGGTCCTGCGCCTCGTCCTTCTTGCCGTCGTCCTTGCCGACGACGAGGAAGGCGGTCACGCCCGCCGCCGCGAGCACCGCGACGGCGGCGACGATCGCCACGATCGTCGTCTGCTTCTTCTTGCCGCCGTCACCGCCGCCGGGCTGCGCCGGGCCGGGCATCGCGTACTGCGCCACGGTGGGCTGCTGGTACGGATTCGGCTGCCCGTAGCCGGGCTGCTGACCGGGCTGCGCGTACGGGTTGGGCTGCTGTCCGTACGCCGGCTGCGGCGCGGTCGGCTGCTGGTACGGATTCGGCTGTCCGTAGCCGGGCTGGGCACCCGGCTGTGCGCCCGGCTGCTGTCCCGGCTGCGCGTACGGGTTCTGACTCTGGTCCTGCGGGTTCTGCTCGCCCCCGGGCGGCTGCTGTCCTGGCCACATGGGCCGTAACGATAGAGGGGCGGCGGGTGCGGGGCTACGGCCACCCCCGTGCGGGGATGGCGAAGACTGCTACTCGTGGGTAACATCACGGCCCATGAGCGCAGACCAGATGACCGTCGGCGAGATGCTCGCCGCCACGGTGCCCATGGCCAGGACCCTCAACCTGGAGTTCCTGGAGACCACCGCCGAGCGCGCCGTCGTGCGCCTGCCGGACCAGCCGGACTACCACAACCACGTCGGCGGCCCGCACGCCGGCGCCATGTTCACCCTCGCCGAGTCCGCCAGCGGCGCCATCGTCCTGGCCGCCTTCGGCGACCAGCTGGGCCGCGCCGTCCCGCTCGCCGTGAACGCCGACATCGCCTACAAGAAGCTCGCCATGGGCGTCGTCACCGCCACCGCGACCCTGGGCCGCCCGGCCGCCGAGGTCGTCGCCGAGCTCGACGCGGGCGCCCGCCCCGAGTTCCCCGTCCACATCGCGATCACCCGCGAGGACGGCGCCGTCACCGGCGAGATGACGGTCCTGTGGACCCTGCGGCCCAACGGCCAGGGGAAGTGAGTCGCAGGGGTCAGGGAGGTGACCCCCGCGGTCTGGGGAAATGACCCGCCGGGGTCTGTGGCAGTGTCTGTGGAAGTGATCCCCTGACGTTCCCCGCGGCGCCCGTGGCGACCGGGGCCGTCAGCCCGCGGACGCGCCCGGGCGTTCCGCCTTCCTCCACGGCCTGACCCCGAGCCGGCCCGTCGTGCCGAGGTCGAGGTCCGGCGTCACCGTCACCGGATCGGCGCCCGCCTTCGCCCGGACCCGTACGTGGGGCACGGTCACCGCCGTGCCCGCCTCCGTGGTGTTGCGCCAGACCAGGCTCGCGGTCGCCGCCTCGGTGGGTCGCAGCACGACCCGCCGCGGCGGCTCGTCCGGGCCGGCGCCGGTGGTGATCTGCCCGCTGCCCTTCAGGACCGTGATGCCGTCGACCGGCTTCATGCCGGAGTCCAGGAGCTCCAGGAGCGGATAGCCCTCCACGGTGTAGTCGCGCGTGCCGCAGTTCTCCAGGTGCAGGCCCACGACGCGCAGTCCCATCGCCGCGTCGCCCTGGTCGGCGTAGACCCGCACGCCGGACGGGGGACAGGCGCCGTCCTCGCCCGCCGGGACCTTGGTCACCTTGAGGACCTTCGCCCCCGTCACCCGCGGTGTGCCAGGCGGCAGTTCCCCGGCCCGTACCGTCCCCCGCACCGTCCTTCCCGGACCGACGTCCCGCACGGTCACGGTCCGGCTGGACATCGCCCCGCCCGCCGAGTCCGTGAAGGTGAAGACCGCCGTGTAGGTCAGGGTCTCGGAGCCCGTGTTGGTGACCTCGTACGCGGCGGAGATCCCCGAGTCCGCGGGGAGCCGGCCGGCGGTGACCGGGCCGCCGGCCGCCGACGACGGGGACGAGGGCGAGGGCGAGGGCGGCGGCAGGGTCAGCGAGGTGATCCGTACGCCGTCCTCGCCCGGGTCGTCCACCGGCCTCGCCGACGGCGCCCCCGGCGCGCGCCCGCCCGTCTCGACGCCCCCGAGGCCCGCGGGCTGAGGCCCGCAGGCGGCGAGCAGCAGGGCGGTCGCGGCGAGGACCGGCAGGGCGGTGGTGCGCTTCGTCATCCGGTCATCCCACCAGGGCGGACATCGCGCGCCTGTGAGGGAAGCCACACTTCCGGTCACAGGGGTGTCACAAGGAGCGCCCCCGGCACGGCGCCGCACGGCCACACGGCCACACGTCTGCGCGTCTGCGCGTCTGTGCGTCTGTGCGTCTGCACTTCGACACCTCGACACCTCGACACATCCTCATGGTCGGCACGTCGAAACGGAATCCGACGGACCGTCACGCATAGTGCGACCAGCGCATGATCAACGGAATCATGCCGGTACGAAGGAGCGCGCCGTGCCCCACGTTCCCACCCCGGCCCGACCGGACACCTCCGCCGCTCCCGTTCCGCGCCGCCGGCTCTCCCGGCGGCGCCTGCTGCTCGCGCTCGCGGGCGCCGCCGCCCTCACCCTCGCCCCGCCCGGTGGCGTCCCCACCGCCGGCGCCGCGCCCGGCCGCCGCCCGGCGCGCGGGCCGGCGGGCCGGGGCGAGGACCGAGCCGAGGGCCGGGTCGAGGGCCTCCTCGCCCGCCTCACCCTCGACGAGAAGACCGCCCTGCTGCACGGTGCCGCCGACCCCGAACGGCTCGGCCAGGCCGGCTACGTCCCCGGCGTGCCCCGGCTCGGCATCCCGCCGCTGCGGCTCGCCGACGGTCCCGCCGGCGTCCGGCTCCCGAGGACCGCCACCGCGCTGCCCGCGCCCGTGATGCTCGCCGCCGCCTTCGACCCCGGACTCGCCCGCGCCTACGGCCGGGTCATCGGCCACGAGGGGCGCGCGCTCGGCCAGGACGTGCTGCTCTCGCCGATGGTCAACCTCATCCGCACCCCGTACGCCGGGCGCAACTTCGAGACCTTCTCCGAGGATCCGCTGCTCTCCGCCGACCTCGTCGCCGAGGAGATCCGCGGCATCCAGGCCGAGGGCCTGGTCGCCACCGTCAAGCACCTCGCGCTCAACAACCAGGAACGCGACCGCCTGTCCGTCGACGTCCGCGCCGGCGAACAGACCCTGCACGAGACCGAACTGCGCGGCTTCGAGGCCGCCGTCACCGCCGGCGTGGGCGCCGTCATGGCCGCGTACAACAAGGTCGACGGCCTGCACGCCACCGAGAGCCGGGTCCTGCTGAGCGACATCCTGCGCGACCGGTGGGGATTCGACGGCTGGGTCATGAGCGACTGGGGCGCCGTCCACTCCACCGTGCCCGCCCTCACCGCCGGCTGCGACATGGAGATGCCGCGCGGCGCCCACTACGGCGCCGCCCTGCGCGCCGCCGTGCGCGACGGGCGGATCGACCAGGCCGTCGTCGACACCGCCGTCCGCCGCGTCCTGACCGTACGGGAGCGCTTCGGGCTCCTCGACGTGCCCGCCGCACGGCCCGCGCGCGACGCGAGCGCCGGCGCGCGGCTCGCCCTCCGGGTCGCCACCGCCGGCGCCACCCTGCTCCGCAACGCGAACCGGACCCTGCCGCTCACCGGCCCGGCCGCCCGCTCGATCGCCGTGATCGGCCCCACCGGCTCCGTGCCCTTCGTCGGCGGAGGCGGCAGCGCCCATGTCGTCCCGGACGCCGCCACCAGCCCGCTCGACGCCCTGCGGGCCCGCGCCGGCGCCGGTGCCACGGTCACGTACGCGCTCGGCGAGGACGTCTTCGGCACGTCGCTGCCCACCGCCGGCGCGAGCCTCGAACCCGCCCGCGCCTTCGAGGAGGTCGGCGTCGCCGCCGGAGAGACCTGGCGCTACGAGGGCACCTTCACCACCACCGCCGACCAGGACTGGAGCCTCTTCGTCCACTACAGCGGCAGGCGCCCCACCGTGCTCCTCGACGGTGCCGAACTCTTCCCGTTCAAGGCGGGCGTCGCCGAGTACTTCACCGGCGGGCTCGGCGGCCGTGCCCCCGACGGACTGGCCCTGCACAGCGCAGACCTGCGGCTCGCGGCGGGCACCCACCGGCTCGCCGTCACCGCCCACGGCGGCACGGGCGGCCAGCGCTTCCGGCTGCGCGCCGCCAACACCGCCACCCGGACCGCCGACCGGGACGCCGCCGTCGCCGCCGCGCGCGCCGCCGGCAGCGTGGTGCTCTTCGCCTACGAGGACGCGACCGAGGGCCGCGACCGCACCGGTCTCGCGCTGCCCGGCGGCCAGGAGGCCCTGATCGAGGCCGTGACCGCCGTCAACCCCCGGACCACCGTGGTGCTGAACACCTCGTCCGCCGTCACCATGCCGTGGCTGGAGACCACCGGCGCCGTGCTGCAGATGTACTACCCCGGCCAGGAGGGCGGCCCCGCGACCGCCGCCGTGCTGTTCGGCGACGCCGACCCGGGCGGCCGGCTCACCCAGACCTTCCCGCGCACCGAGGACGCCCACCCCACCGCCGGGGACCCGAGCCGCTACCCCGGGCAGGGCGGCGTGGAGGAGTACGGCGAGGGCGTCCACGTAGGCCACCGCTGGTACGACGCGCAGGACGTCACCCCGCTCTTCCCGTTCGGCCACGGCCTGTCGTACACGACCTTCCGGTACGCGGGACTGGTCGTCGTCCCGGCCGCCGGCGGACTCGACGTCACCTTCAGCGTCGTCAACACCGGCACCCGTGCGGGTGTCGACGTGGCCCAGGTCTACGCCGGGCCCTCGCCCGACCTCGCGGCCCTCGGCATCGACCAGCCCCGCCGGATCCTCGCCGGCTACCGGCGCCTCACCCTCGCCCCCGGCGAGCACCGCCGGATCACGGTGCGCGTCACCGCCCGTACCCTCTCCTCCTGGGACAGCGCCCGGCACGACTGGGTCCTCGGCACCGGCCGCCGCGAGATCCACGTCGGCCGCTCGTCCCGGAACCTCCCGCTCCGCGCCCGGGCCGCCATCCGGGCTTAGGGGTCTCGCACCACCGCCGGGGTAGGCTGCCCAGACCCCATCGCCACCCAACGGGAGAGGAATCCGCGTGCACGTCCAGGAATGGCTGGAGACGATCCCCGCGGTCGCCGTCTACGCACTGGTCGGGGTGGTGATCGGGGTCGAGAGCCTGGGCATCCCGCTGCCCGGCGAGATCGTCCTCGTGAGCTCGGCGCTGCTCGCCTCCCAGCACGGCGACATCAATCCGTACGTCCTGGGCGCCTGCGCCAGCGTCGGCGCGATCGTCGGCGACTCCATCGGCTACGCGATCGGCCGCAAGGGCGGCCGGCCGCTGCTCACCAGGCTCGGGAAGAAGTTCCCCAAGCACTTCAGCGAGGCCAACATCGGGCTCGCCGAGCGCTCCTTCGAGAAGTGGGGCATGTGGGCGGTCTTCTTCGGCCGCTTCGTCGCCCTGCTGCGGATCTTCGCCGGCCCGCTCGCGGGCGTCCTGCGCATGCCGTACTGGAAGTTCCTGATCGCCAACGTCTTCGGCGGCATCCTCTGGGCCGGCGGCACCACGGCCGTCATCTACTCCGTGGGCATCGTCGCCGAGGCCTGGCTCAAGCGCTTCTCCTGGCTCGGTCTGGTGCTCGCCGTGCTGATCGGGCTCGCCTCGATGCTGATCATCAAGAACCGCGCCAAGAAGGCGGCCGCGGCCGCCCAGGCCCGGTCGGAGGCGGCCGGCACGGTGAGCGCCGCCGCCGAGTAGCGGCCGGCGGCCCGGGGGGCCTTGCGGCCCCCGCCCCCGCCCTGCCTCGCTAGTCGCCGAACGCCTCGGCGTGGGCCTTGGCGAGGTGCAGGTACATCTCCGCGTTCAGGCGGATGCCCGCCTGCTCCTCCTCGGTCAGGGGCCGCCGCACCTTCGCGGGCACGCCCGCGACCAGCGAACCGGGCGGCACCTCCATGCCCTGGGGGACCAGCGCCTGCGCCGCGATCAGCGAACCGGCGCCGATCCGGGCCCCGTTGAGGACCGTGGCGCCCATGCCGACCAGCACGTCGTCCTCGATGGTGCAGCCGTGCACGGTGGCGTTGTGACCGATGGTCACCCGCGCGCCGATCTTCACCGGGAAGCCCGGGTCGACGTGCACGGTGCAGTTGTCCTGCACGTTCGCGTCCTCGCCGACCTCGATCGGCCCGCAGTCCGCCCGCAGCACCGTGTGGTACCAGACGCTGGCGCGCGGCCCGAGGGTGACCTCGCCGAGCACCACCGAGGTCGGCGCCGTGAAGGCCGTCGGGTCGACCACCGGCTCCTTGCCGCCCACGCCCCGGATCAACGCCCCGGACACGTCCGTCGTCTCTGCCATCGTCTCGCTCCTGCTTCGCTCTTCAGTCGTTCGTCCGGTCGGTCGCGCCGTCCCGCGAAGCGTAGCCGCGGCCCATGACGGACATCCCGCGGCCCATGACGGACATCACAGCGCACCGCACTGATCAGCGACGACACCGCCGACTACGGTGTCCGGGTGCCCCGGAACCGAAACACGTTCTCCTCTCTGACCGCCTGGCGGCGCCGTGTGGTCGCCCGCGCCCTGCAGGGCGGATGGCGCCGGATCCAGCAGGCGGGGGCGGTCACCGCCGAGCACCCGGGACGGCTGCGCTTCCGCGCCCTCGGCGAGGGCACCCGGCTCGCGTTCCCGCAGGGCACCGTCTTCGGCGAGCAGTGGATCGAGATCGGCGCCTGCTGCATCATCGCCGAGCAGGTCACCCTGACCGCCGGCATGCTGCCGGACCTCGACCTCGGCACGGACACCGTGCTGACCCTCGGCGACGGCGTCGTCCTCGGCCGCGGCAGCCATGTCATCGCCGACGCGCCGATCAGCATCGGCTCCGACACCTACTGCGGGCCGTACGTCTACATCACCTCGACCAACCACAGTTACGACGACCCCGACGTGCCGATCGGCCGTCAGTGGCCGCGCTCCGAGCCGGTCCGCATAGGCCCCGGCTGCTGGCTCGGCACCGGCGCCGTGATCCTGCCCGGCGCCCGGATCGGCCGGAACGTCGTGGTCGCCGCCGGCGCGGTCGTACGCGGCGAGGTGCCCGACCACGCGGTGGTGGCCGGCGCCCCGGCCAAGGTGGTCCGCTCCTACGACCCCGAGAAGGGCTGGCAGCCGCCGCTGCGCACCCCCGCGCCCCGGCCGCTGCCCGAGGGCATCACGTCCGAGCAGCTCGCCGCGCTCGCGGGCCTGGGCCTCGACGAACTGGACGAGCTGGCGAACCTGGAGAGCTGAGCCCCGGCCCGCGCTGTGCTTCCGGGCCCCGGCGCTGCCGTGCATCCGGCCCCGGCCTCCCCGCGCTTCCGCCTCGACGTGCTTCCGGGTCCCGGCTCCCCGCCCTTCCGGCCTCGCCGTGCTTCAGGGTCCCGGCGCTTCGCGCCTCAGCCCGTGGCGAGCAGGACCGTGCCGACCAGGGCCAGGCCCGCGCCCGCCGCCTGCACCGCCCGCAGCCGTTCCTTCAGCACGCCGCGCGCGGCGAGCGCCGTCACCACCGGGTAGAGGGACGCGAGCACCGCGGCCACCGTGACCGGGCCCCGCTGCGCGGCCAGCGCGTACGTGCCGTTCGCCGCGACGTCCGCGAGTCCGACGAAGGCGAGCGCGGGCAGCGAGACGGCGATCGCCCGCAGGCCGCCGCCGTCCCCGGGCAGTGCCCGGCCGCCGCGTCGGACGGACACCCACAGGGCAGCGCCGCCGACCACGACATTGGTGACGCGCTGCACGAACAGCGCGAGGAAGAGGCCGGTGACGGTGGTGGACGCCTCGGAGATCAGCGCCATCACGGCACCGAAGCCGAAGGCCGCCAGCAGGGTGAGCAGCACCGCCTGCCGCTGCACCGGCGCGCCCCGCAGTTCGGGGCCGCCCGCGAGGACCACGCCGACGACGGCCACGGCGATGCCCGCGAACTGCAGCAGGCCGGGCCGGTCGCCGAGCAGCAGGCCCACCCCGACCGGGACCACCACGCCGAGCGAGCCCAGCGGGGAGACCACGCCCATCGGGCCGAGCGCCAGCGCCTTGTAGAAGGCGAGCATCGCGACGGGTCCGACCACGCCTGCCGCCACCGCGTACCAGAGCAGGGGACCGGCCTCGTCGAACGCGCCGGTGGCGAGCACCACGGCGCCGAGGACGACGACGGCGATCGACTGCGAGACCACGACCACGGTCAGGGCGGGGAAGCGGCGGGTCAGCAGACCGCCGCCGAAGTCGGCGAGGCCCCAGAGCAGACTGGTGCCCAGGGCGAACAGCGCCGTCAGTGCGGTCATCGGGAGTGCCTCGCAGTACAGTGCGGTGAACAATGGGGTGCACCACACGGTAGTACAACCTGTTGGACTCTGTCATTCATCATATTGGACGGTACGTGTCGGACCTCGACCAGCTCACCCAGTCGCTCGCCCGCAACCTGAGGCGCTGGCGCAACGAGCGCGGCTTCACCCTGGACGCGCTCGCCGCCCGGGCCGGAGTCAGCCGCGGCATGATCATCCAGATCGAGCAGGCCCGCACCAACCCCAGCGTCGGCACCACGGTCAAGCTCGCCGACGCACTCGGTGTCTCGATCACCACGCTGCTCGACTACGAGCAGGGCCCGCACGTCCGGCTCGTGCCACCGGAACAGGCCGTCCGTATGTGGTCCACCTCCACCGGCAG
This sequence comes from Streptomyces sp. NPDC051909, assembly GCF_040681095.1. Classification (NCBI taxonomy): domain Bacteria; kingdom Bacillati; phylum Actinomycetota; class Actinomycetes; order Kitasatosporales; family Streptomycetaceae; genus Streptomyces; species Streptomyces sp. NPDC051909. Next base: position 84,610 of record NZ_JBFAYA010000011.1, read on the forward strand.
CCACACCACCCTGCTCGCCGGCACCGAGGCCCGCGGCCCGCTGGAGCTGTGGCACTGGACCCTCATGCCCGGCGACGGCAGCGCCTCCGACCCGCACCCCGACGGCACCACGGAACTCCTGCACGTCACCGCCGGCACCCTCACCCTCGAAGTGGACGGCGAGGACCACCTCATCCCGGCAGGCACCTCCGCCGTCTTCGAGAGCAATGTGCCGCACGCCTACCGCAACGAGGGCACCGAGACGGTCGAGATGACGATGGCCGTCTCCATCCCGCCCGTACGCTGAGACGAACGCCCGTGCCCCGGCGCGCACTTGTTACGGTGCCGGGCATGCGCGCTCCCATCGGCACCTTCGACGACGTCCGCCCCGCTCCCGACTGCCTCGACCTGCTCACCGCCCCCGTCGCCGCGGCGGTCCGCGCCTGGACCGGCGCCGTGCCGGCCGACCAGCTCCTCTACGTGGACACCGACCCGGACGTGGCCGACACCGCCGTGTTCGTCGAGCACTACGGACCGCGCCTCCTGGAGGAGTCCGCGAACTGTGTGATCGTCGCCGGAAAGCGCGGCGACACCACCACCCTGGCCGCGTGCGTGGTCCGCTCCGCGACCCGGATCGACGTCAACGGCGTGGTCCGCAAGGAACTCGGCTCCCGCAAGGTGCGCTTCGCGCCCATGGAGACCGCCACCGGCGACACCGGCATGGAGTACGGCGGCATCACCCCCATCGGCCTCCCGGCCGACTGGCCGGTCCTGGTCGACGCCACCGTCGTCGACACCCCGTGGGTGCTGATCGGCAGCGGCCGCCGCCGCGGCAAGCTCATCGTCCCCGGCAAGGCCTTCGCCGAACTCCCCGGCGCCGTCGTCCTCGAAGGCCTCGGCGTCGAGGGCTGACGGGCCGGGGCCGGACGAGCTCGCCGCCGGGGATGAGAGGGCGGGGGCCGAAGGGCGCGCACCGGGCGGGTCAGCCGAGCTTCGGGATCTCGATCGCGGGACAGCGGTGCATCACCATGTCGAGACCGGCCGCCCGGGTGCGCTCGTAGGCGGCCTCGTCTATCACGTCGAGCTGGAACCACACCGCCTTGGCGCCGATCTCGACGGCCTGGTCGGCGACGGCGCCCGCGAGCTCGCTGTTCACGAACACGTCGACGACGTCGACCGGGAACGGGATGTCCGCCAGCGACGCGTACCCCTGCTCCCCGTGCACCGTCTCCGCCTTCGGGTGCACCGGCACGATCCGCTTGCCGAAGCGCTGGAGGGTCTGGGCCACTCCGTACGCCGCGCGCATCCGGTTGTTGGACAGGCCCACCACCGCCCATGTGTCGCCGCTCTCGGTGAGGATGCGGCGCACGGTCTCCGCCTCGGTGGTCATGGACTCGACGCTCATCACACACTGCCCTTTCCGTGAAACGATCCGGTCGTCGATGGTGAACACACCGTGACCCTCGGTCATTCCCGCCCCCTCCGGCGTTCCGCGCGGACCGGGGCGTGCGCGGGAGGCGCCCGCCGGGCGCATAGGCTGGCGGGATGCAGGAGCAGTACCGCACGCTCGCCGGCGAGGGCGTCCACGAGTCCGAGATCAACCGATCGCGCTTCATCTGCGCGCTCGCGCCCGTCGCCACCGAGGAGGAGGCCCAGGAGTTCGTCGCGCGGATCCGCCGCGAACACCCCACCGCCACCCACAACTGCTTCGCGTACGTCATCGGCGCCGACGCCTCCGTGCAGAAGGCCTCCGACGACGGCGAACCCGGCGGCACCGCGGGCGTGCCCATGCTCCAGATGCTGCTGCGCCGTGACATGCGCTACGTCGTCGCCGTCGTCACCCGCTACTACGGCGGCGTGAAACTCGGCGCCGGCGGCCTCATCCGCGCCTACGGCGGCGTGGTCGGCGAGGCCCTGGACGCCCTCGGCACGATCACCCGGCGCCGCTACCGGCTCGCCACCGTGACCGTCGACCACCAGCGGGCCGGCAAGCTGCAGAACGACCTGCGGTCCACCGGCCGCTCGGTGCGCGAGGTCACCTACGGAGCCGCCGTCACCATCGAGATCGGGCTCCCCGACGCGGACGTGACGGACTTCACGGCCTGGCTCGCCGACGCCACCGCCGGCGAGGCGAGCCTCGAACTCGGCGGCGAGGCGTACGGCGATGCCTGACCGGCACCCGCACAGGCACGTCGGCCGAGGCCGGCTCCGTACCTCTTCCGCCGTTCCGGCCGGGTCTGTCACACCCCACCGATACGCTCAGGGATCATGAGGCTTCTGCACACGTCGGACTGGCACCTGGGGCGTTCGTTCCACCGGGTCGCCCTGCTCGACGCCCAGGCCGCGTTCCTCGACCACCTGGTGGCGACGGTGCGCGAGCGCGAGGTGGACGCGGTGCTCGTCGCCGGCGACGTCTACGACCGCGCCGTGCCCCCGCTCACCGCCGTCGAACTCTTCGACACCGCCCTGCACCGCCTCGCCGACGCGGGCGTGCCCACCGTGATGATCTCCGGGAACCACGACTCGGCCCGCCGCCTCGGCGTCGGCGCCGGCCTCATCGAGCGCGCCGGCATCCACCTGCGCACCGACCCCGCCGGGGCGGGCACGCCGGTGCTGCTCGCCGACGCCCACGGCGACGTCGCCCTCTACGGCCTGCCCTACCTCGAACCGGCCCTGGTGCGCGAGCAGTTCGGCGCCGCCAGGGCAGGACACGAGGCGGTGCTCTCCGCCGCCATGGACCGGGTCCGCGCCGACCTCGCCACCCGCCCCGAAGCCACCCGCTCCGTCGTCCTCGCGCACGCCTTCGTGGCTGGCGGCGAGGTCAGCGACAGCGAGCGCGACATCACCGTCGGCGGCGTCGCCGCCGTGCCCGCCGGAGTCTTCGACGGCGTCGACTACGTGGCCCTCGGCCACCTCCACGGCAGCCAGACCCTCACCGAGCGGGTGCGCTACTCCGGCTCCCCGCTCGCCTACTCCTTCTCCGAGACCGACCACCGCAAGACCATGTGGCTGATCGACCTCGGCCCGGACGGCGCCATGGACACCGCCGAGCGGATCGACTGCCCCGTACCGCGCCCGCTCGCCCGGATCCGCGGCCGCCTCGAAGACCTGCTGGCCGACCCGGAGCTCGCCCGCCACGAGGACTCCTGGATCGAGGCCACCCTCACCGACCCGGCGCGGCCCGCCGAACCCATGGCCCGGCTCGGCGAGCGCTTCCCGCACACCCTCCACCTGGTCTTCGACCCCGAGCGCACCGAAGACGACCCCGCGCTCTCCTACGCCACCCGGCTGCGCGACCGCAGCGACCAGCAGATCGCGGAGGACTTCGTGGCCCATGTACGCGGCGGCGCCGGCCCGGACAGCGCGGAACGCGGCGTGCTGTACGGCGCCTTCGACGACGTCCGGGTCGACTCGGCCCGCCGCGAGCGCGAGGTGGGCCGGTGAGACTCCACCGCCTCGTCGTCACCGCCTTCGGCCCGTTCGGCACCGCCCAGGAGATCGACTTCGACACCCTGTCGTCGGCCGGCCTCTTCCTGCTCCACGGACCCACCGGCGCCGGCAAGACCTCCGTCCTCGACGCCGTCTGCTTCGCGCTGTACGGCTCCGTCCCCGGCGCCCGCCAGAGCCCCGGGTCCGTGCTCCGCAGCGACCACGCGCCGAGCGGCACCACCACCGAGGTCACGCTCGAACTCACCGTGGGGGAGCGGCGCCTGGAGATCACCAGGAGCCCGGCGCAGCTGCGCCCCAAGAAGCGCGGCGGCGGCTTCACGACCGAGAAGGCCCAGAGCACGCTGCGCGAGTACGACGCCGACACCGGCACCTGGAAGGGGCTCAGCCGCTCCCACCAGGAGATCGGCGAGGAGATCACCCAGCTCCTCGGCATGAGCCGGGACCAGTTCTGCCAGGTCGTGCTGCTGCCCCAGGGCGACTTCGCGCGCTTCCTGCGCGCCGACGCCGAGGCCCGCGGCAAGCTCCTCGGCCGGCTCTTCGACACCCGCCGCTTCGCGGCCGTCGAGGACCGGCTCGCCGAGCTGCGCAAGGCCGCCGAGCGGGAGGTCGGCGCCGGTGACGAGCGGCTGCTCGCGCTCGCCCACCGGATGGCCGAGGCCGCCGGCCCCGAGTCGCCCGCGGCCGCCCCCGTCGAGGAGCGCCCCGGCGAACCCGGCCTCGCCGAGGCCGTCCAGACCCGCGCCGCGCTCGCCCGCAGCGAGGCCCGCGAGGCCCTCGACATCGCCCGGCTCCGGCTCGCCGCCGCCGAGGAGCGCCAGGCCGGCGCCCGCGCCGCGTTCGAGGAGGCCCGCGAGCTCGCCGACCGCCAGGCCCGGCACGCCGACGCGCTGCGCCGCCAGGACGAGCTCGCCGCCCGCCGCCCCCAGTGCGACCAGTGGCAGGAGGCCCTCGACCGCTCCCTCAAGGCCGACCGCGTCGCCCCCGCGCTCACCCTGCGCGAGGACGCCGAGCGCACCCACCGCACCGCCGACGCCGCCCGCGACCGGGCCCGCGCCGTGCTGCCGACCGAGCTCGCCGAGGCCGGCACCGAACAGCTCTCCGCCGTCGAGCGACGGCTCCGCGAGGAACTCGGCGGCCTGGAGGCGGCCCGCCGCGCCGAACAGCGCGGCGCCGAACTCGCCGCCGAGCGCGCCGTCCTGGACCGCGAGGCCCGCGCCGACGAGGACTTCCTCCAGGACGCCGCCGCCTGGCTGGCCGACTGGGAGACCCGCCGCGACGCGCTCAAACGGCACGCCGAGGCCGCCCAGGACGCCACCGCCCGCGCCGAACAGCTCGCCGGCCGTCTCGAACCGGCCCGCCGCCGCCTCTCCGCCGCCCGCCGCCGCGACACCCTCGCCGCCGACCTCGCCACGGCCCGCGACCACCTGACCGCCGCCCGCGAGCTCCGCAACGACGCCCACGAACACTGGCTCGACGTCAAGTCCCGCCGCCTGCGCGGCATCGCGGCCGAACTCGCCGCCGCCCTCACCCCCGGCGCCCCCTGCCAGGTCTGCGGCTCCGCCACCCACCCCGCCCCGGCCCGCACCACCGCCGACCATGTCGACCGCACCGCCGAAGACGCGGCCTACGCCGCCTACACACGCGCCGACGAGGCCCGTACGGCCGCGGAGACGGGCGTGGCGGCGACGACGGAGGCATGGGAGGCGGCGCGGCAGGAGGTGCTGGCGGGGGCGGAGGCTGTCGGCGACGCCGCCACGGCGCCCGGCGGCACCGCGCCCACGTCCCCCGAACCCACCGTCGCCGACCTCGCCCGCATCGTCGACGAGCTCTCCCGCGCCCATGCCGAGGCGCACGCGCTCGCCGGGCAGACGCATGTCGCGCGGGAGGCGCTCGCCTCGGCCGAGCGGGAGTACGAGGAGCGGGTGGCCGGGCAGCGGGAGGCTGAGCGGCGGGTGGCGGCGCGGACGTCGCACCGGGAGGCGCTGGAGCGGCAGCAGGCGGAGCTGGAGGCCGAAGTGGCGGCCTCGCGGGGGGAGTCGGGCAGTGTGGCCGAGTACGCCACGCTGCTCGAGCGGCGGATCGGGCTGCTGACCGGGGCCGCCGAGGCGGTGCGGAGCGCCGAGGTCGCCGCGCGCGGGCTGAAGGAGGCCGACGACCGGCTCGCCGACGCCGCCTTCCGGGCCGGGTTCGCGAACCCGGCGGAGGCCGCCGCCGCGCTGCTCGACGAGCCCGTCCGGCGCACCCTGCAGCAGCGCGTCGACGCCTGGCGGTCGGAGGCCGCGGTCGTCGCCGACCGGCTCGGCGAGGAGGCCACCGCGGCCGCCGCCGCGCTTCCGCCGGCCGACCCGGATGCCGCCGGCGCCGCGCACACCCGCGCCGAGCGGGCGCTGCGCGAGGCCGCCACCGCGCTCTCCGTCGTAACGGAGCGGTGCGAGGCCCTGGACCGGCTGTCCGGGCGGGCCGACGAGGAGGTGCGGCGGCTCGGGCCGCTGCGCGAGGAGTACGAGCGGGTGGCGCGGCTCGCGGGACTGACCGCCGGGACCTCCGCCGAGAACGAGCGGAAGATGCGCCTGGAGTCGTATGTGCTCGCGGCCCGCCTGGAGCAGGTCGCCGCCGCCGCCACGGCCCGGCTGCAGCGGATGTCCTCCGGGCGCTACACGCTGGTGCACTCCGACGCCCGCAGCGGCGGCCGGCGGGCCGGTCTCGGGCTGCATGTGGTGGACGCCTGGACGGGCAACGAGCGGGACACCGCGACGCTGTCCGGCGGCGAGACCTTCTTCGCCTCGCTCGCGCTGGCGCTCGGCCTCGCCGACGTCGTCACCGACGAGGCCGGCGGTGTCCGCCTCGACACCCTCTTCATCGACGAGGGCTTCGGCAGCCTGGACGACCAGACCCTCGACGAGGTCCTCGACGTCCTGGACTCGCTCCGGGAACGGGACCGCAGCGTCGGCATCGTCAGCCATGTCGGCGACCTGCGCCGCCGCATCCCGGCCCAGCTGGAGGTCACCAAGGCGCGGCACGGCTCGGCGGTGCGGCTGCGCACCGGCGGCGACGCGCTCAGCGGCTGATCGGGCGGCGCGGCAGCGGTGAGGAGTAGACGACGCTCGTCGTGACCGAGCCGAGCGCGCCGATCTTCCCGGAGATCTCCTCCAGGTGCCGCATGGACCGGGCGGCGACCTTCAGGACGAAGCAGTCGTCGCCCGTCACATGGTGCGCCTCCAAGACCTCGGGGGTGGCGGCGATCAGGTCGTGGAAGGGCTTGTAGTTGCCGTTGGGGTAGCGCAAACGGACGAAGGCGAGGATCGGCAGCCCGAGCCGCTCCTGGTCGACGATCGCCGTGTAGCCGGCGATCACCCCGGCCTCCTCCAGGCGCCGCACCCGCTCGGTCACCGCCGACGCGGACATGGACACGGCCCGGGCGAGTTCGGCGAAGCTGGCCCGGCCCTGGTCCTGGAGGGCGCCGAGGATCCGCCAGTCCGTGGCATCCGGGATGTATCCGCTGGTCATGGGCGTGACCTTGCAGGGAAACCCCCGGGAGTTCAAGTCCTCCCGGGGGTATCTCACAGTGCGGCTGCCGCGCCCCTCCCGCGCTCAGAGCCGGGAGATCTCGTCCACCAGGTCGTCGAGGCCCAGCGGGCCCTGCGACAGGGCCGCCATGTGCCAGGCCTTCGCGTCGAACGCGTCGCCGTGCTTGGCGCGGGCGTTGGCCCGGCCGAGCAGCCAGGCCCGCTCGCCCAGCTTGTAGCCGATGGCCTGGGCCGGGACCGACAGATAGCGGGTCATCTCGCTCTCCACGAAGGCCGGCGGCCGACTGCTGTGCCGCTGGAAGAACTCCTGCGCGAGCGCCGGCGTCCACCGCTCGCCCGGGTGGAACGTCGAGTCCTCCGGGATCTCGAGGCCCAGGTGCATGCCGATGTCCACGATCACCCGGCAGGCCCGCATCATCTGCGCGTCGAGATAGCCGAGCCGCTTCTCCGCGTCGCCCAGGAAGCCGAGTTCGTCCATCAGCCGCTCGGCGTAGAGCGCCCAGCCCTCGGTGTTGGCGCTGACCTTGCCGATCGTCGCCTGGTAGCGGGACAGCCGGTCGGCCACGTGCACCCACTGGGCGATCTGCAGGTGATGCCCCGGCACGCCCTCGTGGTACCAGGTCGACACCAGGTCGTACACCGGGAAGCGGTGCTGTCCGTCGACCGGCAGCCAGGTGCGGCCGGGGCGCGAGAAGTCCTCCGACGGGCCGGTGTAGTACGGGGCGGCCGCGCCGCCCGGCGGGGCGATCCGGGACTCCACCCGCCGCACCCGGTCGGCGAGTTCGAAGTGCGTGCCGTCCAGCGCGTCGATCGCCTCGTCCATCAGGCCCTGCAGCCAGTCCCGTACCGCGTCCACACCCTCGATGTGCGCACCGTGCTCGTCGAGGTGGGCCAGCGCCTCCCACGGGTCGGAGCCGGGCAGGATCCGGTCCGCCTCGTGGCGCATCTCGGCGAGCAGGCGGTGGTATTCGGACCAGCCGTACGCGTAGGCCTGGTCGAGGTCCAGGTCGGTGCCGTTGAAGAAACGGGCCCAGCGGCGGTAGCGCTCGCGGCCCACCGTGTCCGGGGCGTCCGCGACCGCCGGCCCGTACACGTCGCGCATCCAGTCCCGCAGCGCGAGCACGGCCTCGTCGGCCGCCGCGCCCGCCGCCGTCAGCTCGGCCCGCAGCCCGTCCGGCAGCGCGCCCTCGCCGGCCGCATCGGCCGCATCGGCCACGCCGGCCGCGAAGCCGCTGAACCAGCCGCGCGGCGCGCCGTCCGGGCCGGTGCCGCCGCCGGCCGACCACTCGGTGAGCTGTCCGACGAAGGTGGCCGTGGCCCGGGGGCCGCCCCGCATGCCGCGTTCGAGGCCCAGTGCGAGCGAGGTGCGGTAGCCCTCCAGGGCGGCCGGCACGGCCCGCAGCCGGGCGGCGGCGGCCGTCCAGTCGGCCTCGGTCGCCGTCGGCAGCATGGTGAAGGAGATGCGCACGCTGTGCGCCGGCGAGCGCAGATTGCTCACCGCGCACAGCCCCTCGTCCGCCTCGTGCACCTGGAGCTGGGCGGTCAGCCGCTCGCGCAGCAGCCGGCCGCAGCGCTGCTCCGCCTCGTCCTGGGCGCCGTCCTGCCGCTCCGCCGTGTCGAGTCGTTCGAGCGTGCGCCGCGCCAGGTCGGCGAGGGCCTCCTGGCCGGCGGGGGAGAAGTCGGGGAGGCGCCCCGCGCTCTCGCGGACTCCCAGGAACGTGCCGGTGATCGGGTCGAGTTCGATGAGCGCGTCGACGTAGTCGTCGGCGACCTGGCGGGGGAGAGCGGTGCTGGAAGACTCTGGCATGGGGCCAATCCTGGCGCGTGCACGGTGTCCGCGTCACCCTCAATCGATCTCAGTCGGCTGACAAATGAGCGCCGGGGACGGGCGGCAGCAGCGGCCCGCACTCCCACTGCTGGAAGATCAGCCGGGTCTCCACCCGGGCCACCTCGCGCTGCGAGGTGAACGCGTCCAGAACGAGTCGTTGCAGGTCGGCGGGGTCGGCCACGGCCACGTGGACCAGGTAGTCGTCGGGACCGGTGAGATGGAAGAGCGCCCGGGACTCCGGCAGGGCACGGACCCGTTCGACGAACGGGCCGATGAGTTCCCGGCGGTGCGGGCGCACCTGGACGAGCAGCAGCGCCTCCAGGCCCCGGCCGAGTTTGGCCGGATTCAGCTGTAGCCGGTGTCCGAGGATCACTCCGGTGCGGCGCAGCCGCGCCACCCGGTCCAGACAGGTGGACGGAGCCACCCCCACCTCGGCGGCGAGCTCCCGGTAGGTGCTCCGGGCGTCGTTCTGCAGCAGGCGAAGAATGTGCAGATCGACCGCGTCCAGTACGACAGAATCGGCCATTGGCCGAACGTAGCACGGCGATTTCCCGCTACCCACCCGTATTCGTTCACAGTGCGCCGCATGGACATGACCAGGAACGCTCACGCGTCCTCCGCCGAGTCCGCCCCCACCCGGGCGCTCGCCACCGAAGCCGTGCACGCCGGCCGCGACGACCTCGCCGAGCTCGGCCTGCACGCCCCGCCGCTCGACCTGTCCACCACCTACCCGTCCCGCGACGCCCGGGCCGAGGCCGCCCGGATCGACGCGTTCGCCACCACCGGCGTCCTCCCGGACGGCCCGCCGGTCTACGCCCGCCTGGACAACCCCACCACCGGGCGCTTCGAGACCGCCCTCGCCCGCCTGGAGGGGACGGACTCCGCGGTCGCCTTCGCCAGCGGCATGGCGGCGCTCAGCGCCGTGCTGCTCGCCCGCGCGAGCCAGGGACTGCGGCACGTGGTGGCGGTCCGCCCGCTCTACGGCTGCAGCGACCACCTGCTCAACGCCGGACTGCTCGGCACCGAGGTCACCTGGACCGACCCGGCCGGGGTCGCGGACGCGATCCGTCCCGACACCGGCCTGGTCATGGTCGAGACGCCCGCCAACCCCACCCTCGCCGAGGTCGACATCCGGGCTCTGGCCCACTCCTGCGGCGAGGTGCCGCTGCTCGTCGACAACACCTTCGCCACCCCGGTGCTCCAGCGCCCCGCCGAGCTCGGCGCGCGGATCGTGCTGCACAGCGCGACCAAGTACCTCGGCGGCCACGGCGACGTCATGGGCGGCGTCGTCGCCTGCGACGAGGAGTTCGCCCGCACCCTGCGCCAGGTCCGCTTCGCGACCGGCGGCGTGCTGCACCCGCTCGCCGGCTACCTGCTGCTGCGCGGCCTGTCCACGCTCCCGGTACGGGTACGGGCCGCCTCGGCGACCGCCGCCGACCTGGTCCGGCGGCTGGCCGCCGACCCGCGGATCGCGCGTGTGCACTATCCGAGGATCGGCGGGGCGATGATCGCCTTCGAGGTGTACGGCGACCCGCACGACGTGATCGGCGCGGTACGGCTCATCACGCCGGCGGTCAGCCTCGGCAGCGTCGACTCGCTCATCCAGCACCCGGCCTCGATCAGCCACCGGATCGTCGATCCCTCGGACCGGCGCACCGGCGGCATCAGCGACCGGCTGCTGCGCATGTCCGTGGGCCTGGAGGACGTCGAGGACCTGTGGCGGGACCTCACGCAGGCGCTCAGCGCCGGGTCCGCCACCCCGTCGGAGAGTCTGCGGCATCCGGAGCGGGCCGAGCGGGCGTAGCGGCGTCGGCCTCCGCCCGGGGGCCGGCGGCGCTCGCCGGGCGGCCGGCCAGGCGGGCGGTGATGACCAGGGTGCCTTCCTCGATCTGGTAGTCGAGGGGCAGGTTCAGCGCCCGCATGGCGGCCACCATGCCGGTGTTGGAGGACTGGGTCACCGCGTAGACGCTGTCGCAGCCGGCCTCCTCGGCGAGCACCACCAGGCGGCCGAGGAGTTCGGAGCCGATGCCGCGCCGCTGCCACTCGTCCTCGACGAGCAGGGCGACCTCGGTCTCGTCGCCGTCCCAGAGCAGGTGCCCCAGGGCGACGACCCGGCCGGAGGCCGTCTGCACGGCCAGGGTGCGGCCGAACCGGGGGCTCAGCAGATGGTCGAGGTAGCGGTCGGCGTCGCCGACCGGGCCGTGGTAGCGCAGTGCCAGGGTCCGGTCGGAGCAGCGGTCGTGCATGGCCCGCGCGGCGGCCAGGTCGCGCTGGTCGGCGCGGCGCACCGTGATGTCGTTGCCTTCGGGCAGGGTCAGCACGTCCCGGCCGCGCGGGAGCCGCGGCCCGAGCCGGGCGTCGAGCTCCACCAGGGCGCGGGCCCGGGCGAACTCGGTGGGTGTGAACGGCAGATACGGCCGCTCGATCACCAGCGTCCCGCCGTTCGGGTCGCGCAGCCGCATCGAGGTCTCCTCCAGGACTCCCTCCACCGGGGCGTGGTCACCGGTCGGGCGGCCGCTGAGGGAGACCGGCGGTACGGAACGCAGGGTGCAGCGGCCGAGCAGCTGGCGCAGGGCCAGGGGCAGTTCGGCCGCGTCGAGCGCGGTGCGGGTGGCCAGGCCGAGCACCCGGGTCGGGGTGTCGACCAGGTCGTGGGCGTCGGCCCGCTCGGTCCAGGTGTCGGTGCCGCCGGCCGCCGCGATCTCCCGGGTCAGGGCGCCCGCCTCCAGGCCGGCGGGCGCGCGGAGCAGGAACTCGTCCACCGTGCCCTCGGCCAGCGGGTGCGTCTGCAGGGTCAGGATGTCGACCCCGTGCCGGGCGAGCACCGCGCACAGCGCGGCCAGGCTGCCCGGGGCGTCGCGGACCGTGGTCCGCAGCCGCCACAGGCTCATGGCCGTTCCGGCGGAGTCCCCCACGGGGGTGGGGGCACTGCCGGAAACCGCGTCCGGCGGCGGCGGGGAAGCCACCCCGCTGCCGCCGGGATCGTCGGCGGGCGGCGCATGGCTGTGCCGCCGGGCCCACCAGGTGTGGAAGGCGGCCGTGGCGACCAGCGCGATCGCCGAGAACACCAGCAGATACGGGCCGTCGGGGCCCTTCACCACGGTCTTGGCGATCGAGTCGGCCACCACCACGGCGGTGAACAGGGCGGCCAGCTCGATCAGGTCGTGCCGCCAGTGGTGGAGGCGGCGGGCGTTCTTCCGGTGCGTCATTTCGGGCGTCATGACCTCACTGTGACCCAGCGGTGTTGCGTGATCACGAACGCCTTGTGACTGACGGGTTAAGCGCCGATCCGGGGCATTGGTGGCGATTTCAAGCACTTTTCGACCGGGTCTGATCGGTCTGCTGTCCGAGTGTGACCGCGAGTCGACGCGCCTGCGTCACCAGCTGCGTCGTGCCCCGGCGCGCCGCGAGCTCCGCGAGCCCGGGCACCTCCCCGGACCCGCCGGCCCGCTCCGCACACTCCGCCGCCACCGCGAGCAGCTCCCCGGCCCCGCGCGCCGGCTTCGCCGCGCCGAGCACCGAGGGCAGCACCGCGAGCAGCACGTCGCGCACCGTCCCGTACGCCCCGGTCGCCGCCGCCGTACGGGCCGCGTCCGCCAGCCGGTTCGCCTTCACCGACCCCTCGGCCAGCAGCTCCGCGAGCCGCGCCCCGAGCAGCGCCGCGTCCAGCTCGCCGCGCGACGCGAGCACGAGCAGCGCGTCGACGGCGGTCAGCCGGTCCTCGGCGTGCCGGCACCCGAGCCCCACGGCGAGCGCGAGGTGGACGGCGGGACCGACGGGGCCGTCGGCCTCGGCGAGGGCGGTGAGCCCCTGGGCGACACCCCGCTCCTCCCACTCCGCTCCACTCGCCAGCGACGGCAGCAGCCAGGCCGCGAGGGTCTCGCGGTCGTCCGGGAGAATGGCCGGCCACAGTGGACGCCGCCCCGAGCCGTGCCAGTGGTTGCAGCCGCGCGAAAGCTCTGTCACCGACGAACCGAGCCAGTGGAAGGCGGCCGGGAAATCGTCCCGTATCGCGCGCCGCTCCCGCACCGCCACCACCAGCCGGTCGGCGAGCCACCAACGACCGGACCGGTCGTCCGCGCCCCGGGCCAGGAAGCGCAGGCCGGGAGCCAGGGACTCCTCCCCGGTCAGCCACTCCGCCAGCCGGGCACCCGCGCGGGTGCCGAGCGCCGCCGCCTCGGCGGCCGCGTCGGCCGTCGCCGGATCGCCCTTGCGGACGCGGAGCAGCGCCTGCGCCAGATCCAGGGGCAGCGGATCGAGCCCGGCGTCCCGGTACTCACGCAGCCGCTCCACGAGGACCGCCGGATCGATCCCACCGGTGTGCCAGGTCGGCGCGGCGAGCAGGAACGGCACCGGCTTCTCCGTGATCACCAGCCACGCCGTCTCCCAGACCCGCGCGTCGATCACCCACCCCATGGCCTTGTGGGCACAGGACGGAGAGCCGGACGCGCGCCTCCGGGCGGCGTCGAGCTGACCGGGCCGCACCAGGCCCAACAGCGTGGCGAGCACCGTGAGCAGACCCTGCGATCCGTGCTCGGAGGTGTGGCGCCCGTTCTCCAGCCAGTACGCCCCCGCGAACGCCTCCCGCACCGCCTCCCTCAGCGCCTCCCGGTCCCGGTGCGCGTGCCGTACGAGACCGTCCAGGGCCCGTTCGAACTCCTCCGGCGCGTCGTACGGCCGCCGCTCCAACGAGACCAGGTCCGCCACCAGCTCGGCCACCGTCCCGGCCGGAGGCGCCACCATCCGCCGCTCCGGCACCGGCGGCAGGACCTCCTCGTACGGTGCCTCGTCGGGCACGGCCGCCACGCCGAACAGCTCGGCAGCGGCCCGCCGGTGCACCGGGCTCAACAGGTCGACGGCGCCGGACAGCTCGGACCGGACCCCCTCGTCCACGTGCTTCAGATGGCGGCCCACCAGGGCGAGCGCCCGCTCCTGGAGCGCGGTGTCCTCGTGTCCGAAGGCGTCCGTGACCACCGGAAGGAGCTCCGCCGCAGCGCCCGGCTCACGCCGCAGCACCTTGCCGACCAGTGTCAGCTGCGCCCGCACCAGCTTCTTCTCGCTGCGGAACAGCACCGAGCCCGACATCTCCGCCAGCTCCGTGACCGTGAGGCCGCCGTCGAGCGCGAGCTCGGCCAGGATCTCCTGGGCGTGCCCGGCCACCGGGGACGGTCCGTCCGCCGCCATGCCCAGCCAGTCCGGGATGCGCGCCCGCCGCTCCTCGTCAGTGGTGCCGAGCTCCTGCAGCAGCGCCAGCGGGAAGCGCAGGTCACGGGCCCGGCCGCCGCGCAGCAGCCGGGACACGCAGCCGTCGACCAGGACCGCCCGGTCGAGCACGCCCTCGTCGGCGAGGGTCTTCAGTGCCGTCGGCCAGTGCGTGGGCGCGTCGGGTCCGACCGACCAGGTCAGCCGGTCCGGGGTCTCGGTCAGCGCCAGGACGTGCGGCAGCAGCACCGGCGTCTGCGGGTCCTCGCGCAGCCGCGCCACCAGCCGGTGGTCCGTCAGCGTCCGGGTCCAGCCGAGCAGATAGCTCTCGGTGGTCGGCACCGGGCAGCCGGAGCGCACCACCAGGGTGTGCACCAGGCGGTACTCGTCGTCGGCGATGCCCGGGCGGTCGGCGAGCCGGCCCGCGACGTCCGCGAGCCAGGCCGGGTCCCGGTCCGCCAGGACGTCCAGGACGCCGTCCACGGTGTGCTGGCCCCAGCCGGTCAGATCGCGCGAGCCGATCCAGGTCGCCGCCGCGGCCGCGCCCGTGTGGCAGCCGGCGCCCGCGACCCGCAGCGCCCGGCGGGCCTCCGTCTGCGCGTTCCACCGGTCCCAACTCCAGCTGCGCACCTCGGTGCGCAGCTCCTTCAGCCGGGGCAGCACCTTCTTGCGCGCGGCGGCGTCCAGCGGCTCCAGGAGCGCGGGAACTTCACTGTGCCGTCCCGCCCGCACGGCCGCGAGCAGCTTTTCCGTCGCGGTCTCCACCGCGGTCATGGCCATCGTCCCCGTCATGCTCCCCGTCCCCCATTCCGTCCCGGTCGTCATCGCACGCCCTCCACGACCGCCTCTGCCGTCCCCGTGGCCCCGACCGTCGCCCCGCGCCGCGCCATCCGCACCGCCAGCGCGTGCTTGCACGGGCCGCGCCGGCCGCGGTAGTCCGCCCACCAGGTACAGGTGCAGGTCAGCCGTCCTTTCGCCGCCTCCCGGACCTGGTAGCGGCGCTCGCCGGACGCCACCGTCGCGAGCTCGCCGTCGAGAGTGACCGCCCCCTCGGCGAGCAGCGCGCGGGCGGAGAGCAGCCGCGGGTTGTGGCGCTCGGCGCGGTCGGCGTCGTAGGGGAGTTCGCGGTGGAAATAGGCCGCCTCGGCGACGTCGTAGCCGACCCGGCCGGCCGTGCCGAGCCGGGTCAGCGCCGCCCGTACCCGGTCCACGGGCAGGCCCGACTGCTCGGCCAGGTCCGCGAGGTCGATGCGCGGCTCCCAGGCGAGCAGCACCGAGACCAGCTCGGCGTCCTGTGCCGCCTCCTCCGTGGCCAGCGCCTCCAGGACGCCGCCCTCGCCGGAGAAACCCCGCGCCGGGTCGGGGGAGAGGGTCAGGGTGAGGCGCATGCCCGGCAGCTCCACCTCCCAGGCGCTCGGCGCGGCCGCGCCGTCCGGCACCGGCCCGTACACCCGCAGCGCCGTCGCGTGCCGCAGCACCCGCTCCAGGGCGATGAGCCGGTCGGGGCCCGCGAGGCAGACCGCGCCCGGCACCGGGCGGGTGGTCGGACGCAGCGTCCGGCCCTGCTGCACCACCCACATCGGGCCCCGGCCGCGTGCCTGGGAGCGCGGCAGCGAGCGCAGGAAGCGCACCGCCTCCGCCCCGGACAGGTCGGCCCGCAGGTCGAAGCCGGCGGACGAGACCTGGGCCTCGGCGAAGCCGCGCAGCCAGCGGTCCGGCAGCGGCACCTTCTTCTCGACGACGGGACCGTCCAGGGTGGTCACCGCCAACTCCTCCGGGCCGACCCGAAGATGGAGCGGGTCGCCGCCGGTCAGCCGTGACAGGGCCTCCCGCAGCGGGTTGTTCACGTCGACGTTCGTCGTGCCGTGCCCGGTCTCCGCCCCGTCGAGACCCGCGCTCAGGACGTCGAGACGCGCGTACACCCCGCCGCAGCCCGAGAACGACTCGAAGCGCAGCCGGTCTCCGTTGCCCGTCACCACCGGGTCCAGCGAACCCGGTCTCATCCGCTGGTAGTAGCGCGCCGCCGCCACGTCGGCCACGGCGAGCAGCCCGCGCGCGGCGACCTGCGGCGAGGTGAGGAACCCGGAGAAGAACCGGGGGCGGGCCTCGGCGCCGTGCGGCGTGAGGCCGCCCGAGGTCTCCAGTCCGAGCAGCCGCCCGGAGTCCACGGGCTCCAGGGCGGACGGGCGTGCGTAGGCCAGCGCCTGTACGGATCGCGTCATGTGAAAGACCGTAGGACCCGCCACTGACAATCGACCGGACAGCGGCCCCCGCCCCGTACCGGGGCATCACCGGCCCCGACGCTCGGCCCTACCGCCCTACCGCCCTACCGCCCTGCCGGCCTACCGCCCCACGCGCCCCGGCTGGAGCGCCTTGCTGAACAGCACGAGCCCGCCCTCGGCCCGCAGACGCACCGTCAGCTCGCCGCTGTCCCCGTCGACGGCGACCTCGCCGAAGTACTGCGGGGTCTCCATCGGCGAGAGGTTCGCCCGCTCCGGGGCGCGGACGAAGACCCGGTCCGGGCCGAAGGTGCCGTCCAGCGCGTTGGCCGGGAAGCCGCCCGCCGCGAGCGGGCCCGAGACGAACTCCCAGAACGGGGCGAAGTCCTTGAAGGCCGCGCGCTCCGGTGCGTAGTGCTGCGCGGAGGTGTAGTGCACGTCGGCGGTGAGCCACAGCGTGCCGGTGATGCGCCGGTGCTTGATGAACCGCAGCAGCTCGGCGATCTGCAGCTCGCGCCCGAGCGGCGCTCCCGGGTCGCCCTGGGAGACCGCCTCGAAGTCGGTTGCGCCGTCGGCGACGACCAGACCCAGCGGCATGTCGGCGGCCAGCACCTTCCACACCGCCCGGGACCGGGACAGCTCCCGCTTCAGCCATTCCAGCTGCTCGGCGCCCAGGATGCCGGTGGTGTCGTCGGCCTGCCGGCCCGGCGAGTTGGCGTTGCGGTACGAGCGCATGTCGAGCACGAACACGTCGAGCAGCGGGCCGTGGTCACCACCCGGTGCATCCGGCCCTCGGCCCTGCTCTCGCCCACGCGCGCGTGCAGCGTGGACACCGGGAAGTACTCGGTGAAGGCGCGCGAGGCACGGGCGGCCAGGACGTCGGCGTCCTTCTCGGTGTAGCGGACGTCGTCGAGGATCTGCCCCGGGTACCAGTTGTTGCGGACCTCGTGGTCGTCCCACTGGACGATCGACGGCACCTGGGCGTTGAAGGCCCGGACGTTGTGGTCGAGCAGGTTGTAGCGGAAGTTGCCCCGGTACTCGGCCAGGGTCTCGGCGACCTTGGACTTCTCGGGCGTGGTGACGTTCCGCCAGATCCGCCCGTCGGGCAGCGTCACGGAGGGCTGGATGACGCCGTCCGCGTAGATGGTGTCGCCGCTGCACAGGAAGAAGTCCGGGTCGAGCCGGCGCATCTCCTCGTACGCGCGGAAACCGCCGATGTCCGGGTTGATGCCCCAGCCCTGTCCGGCGATGTCGCCGGACCACAGGAACCGCACCCCGTCGCGGCGCCGCGCGGGCGCCGTGCGGAAGGTGCCGGTGACCGGTTCGCCGGTACGGCGCGGGTCGTCCGGGTCGGCGAGGGTGACCCGGAAGTGGATCTGCTCGCCGGCCGGCAGACCGCGCAGCGCGGTGGTGCCGGTGAAGTCCGTGCCCGGGCCGAGCAGCGGGCCGTGGTGCCGGTGCACCCGGCGGAACGATTCGCTCGCCGAGGTCTCCACGATCATGCGGGCGGGCCGGTCCGAGCGGACCCACACCAGGCCCGCGTGCGCGGTGACATCGCCGGTCTGCACGCCCCACGCGGCCGACGGGCGGCCCGACAGGGCGAACGCCGGGCTCGCGAACGCGCCGCCGCCGACGGTGAGGGCGGCCGCCGACGCGGCGAGCGAACCGCGCAGGACGGTACGGCGCGCGGGCGCCGGGCCGCCGGCCGCCGGACCGGGAGTGGGCTGGGACATCGAACGCCTCCAAGGGACGGGCGGAGTGGGATCGTCGTCTCGCATACGGCTCCGAGGCCGCACCCCCATCCCTAACGCCCGGGAACGGCGCACAGCCGAACCCCGCGTGAACAACCCTCGCGTGAACAATCCCGGGCTCCCGCAGGCACGTTCGGCACGCTCAGCCCCTGCCGACCCCCGCGACGGCCCCCGCCACCAGCGCCACCCCGCGGGCGATCTCCGTCGGCGCCAGATGCGCGTATCCGATCACCAGCCGCACCGCCCCGTCCGCCGGGCGCCCCGTCCCGTACTCCTCCAGGGGCCGCAGGGCCACCCCCGCCGCCTCCGCCGAGGCCAGGAACGCCGGCGTCGGCCCGTACCCGGCGGGAAGGCGCGCGATGACGTGCAGGCCGGCGGCGATGCCGCTGGTCACCGTGCCGGGGAAGTGCCGCTCCAGCGCGGCCACCAGGGCGTCCCGACGCTCCCGGTAGGCCCGCTGGCAGCGCCGCAGCTGCCGGTCGTAGCCGCCGTCCGACACATGACGTGCAAGCACGGCCTGCTCGATGACCGGATTGCCGAGGTCCATCGTCCGCTTGCGCTCCACCACCTCGCCCACCAGCTCACCCGGGAGCAGCAGCCAGCCCAGCCGCAGCCCCGGCGCCAGCGACTTGCTCACCGAGCCCGCGTACACCACCCGCTCCGGATCGAGCCCCTGGAGCGCGCCGACCGGCGCCCGGTCGTAGCGGAAGTCGCCGTCGTAGTCGTCCTCGAAGACGAAACCGTCCACCGACCGTGCCCAGTCGAGCAGTTCGGCCCGCCGGCCGGCCGCGTACGAGATCCCCGAAGGGAACTGGTGCGAGGGCGTCACCACCACCGCCCGCACCCCGGACGCCGCCAGCGGCCCCGGCACCAGTCCCTCCGCGTCCACCGGCAGCCACACCGTGTCCAGACCGGCCGCCGCGAACAGCCGGCCGTGCTCCGGGCTGCCCGGGTCCTCCACGCCCACCGCGCCATGCCCACGCGCGCGTAGCGCCAGGCCGAGCAGCGTGGCCGCCTGCGCCACCCCCGAACACACCACCAGACGCTCCGGATCCGCCACCACCCCGCGCCGCCGCGCGAGCAGCGCCGCGAGCGCCGTCCGCAGCTCGGGCAGCCCGCGCGGATCCGGGTAGCCGAGCCGCCGGTGCGCCAGCTCCGACAGCACGGCCCGCTGCGCCGCGCCCCACGCGGCGCGCGGGAACAGCGACAGGTCCGGCGTCCCCGGCCGGAAGTCCACGCGTACGCCCGGGGCGCGCGGCGCGAGGTCCCGCACACCGGGCGCGGCGGCCCGCGCCGCCCCGCCCACCCAGGTGCCCGACCCCCGGTCGCTGCGCAGATAGCCCTCGGCCGTGAGCTGTTCGTACGCCTCCGTCACCAGGCCCCGGGACACCCCGAGGTCACCGGCGAGCGCCCGGCTCGACGGCAGCCGCGTCCCCGGCGCGAGCCGGCCGGTGCGCACGGCCTCCCGCAGCGCCTCCTGGAGCGAACGCCCCCGCTGCCGCGCCGGAGCCGCCGCCGCGGGCAGCAACAGTTCCCAGGCCGGTTGGCCGCGCATCCTCCGTACCCCTTTCGTCGCGGTGTCCGGGGCAGCTTCGCGAAGTGGTCCCCGATGACGTCGGACAAGTGGACCTCAAAAGAAGGCGCCCCGGTTCCTAGCGTCGACACCATGAACGCGAACTCCCTGCGCGGCGTGCTGATCGTCACCGTCGCCTACGCCCTCGTCGGTGCCTCCTTCACCGCCAACAGCCTGCTCGGCTCCTATCCGTACGCCGGCGGTCAGGCGCTGCGCTACGGCGCCGCCTGTCTGCTCCTGCTCCCGCTGCTCGGCGGCCGGGCCGCGCTCGGGCCGCTGCGTGCCCTGACCGTGCGCCTGTGGCTGCGGATCGCGCTGCTCGCGGCGGTCGGCATGGTCGGCTTCAATCTGGCGGTCCTCGCCGCCGAGCGCACCGCCGAGCCGGCCGTCCCCGGCGTCCTGGTCGGCTGCGCGCCCGTCGTGGTCGCCGTCCTGGTGCCGCTGACCGAGGGCCGGCGGCCGAGCAGGCCGGTGCTGTACGGGGCGGTGCTCGTCGCCGCCGGCGCCTTCACGGTGCAGGGCTGGGGCCGCACGGACCTGGCCGGGCTCGGCTGGTCGGCGGCGGCCCTCGCGGGCGAGGTGGGCTTCACCGTGCTCGCGGTGCCGGTCCTCCGGCTGCTCGGGCCCAAGCTCCTGACGGCGGTGGTGTGCGGGGTCGGCGCCGTCGAGGCCGCGCTGATCGGGTTCGCCGTCGACGGCACGGCGGCGCTGCGGATGCCGACGGGCGTGGAGGCCGGGGCGCTGGTGTGGCAGGCGGTGCTCGCGACCGTCGTCGGGTTCGTGCTCTTCTACATGGGCGCCCAGCGGATCGGTATGGAACGCGCCACTCTCTATACCGGCGCCATCCCGGTGGCGGCCGCGCTGACCGCCGTGCTCGTCGGCGAGGGCACCTTCGGTCCGGCGCAGGCCGTCGGCAGCCTCCTGGTGGGGGCCGGGGCGGCGCTCGGCACCGGACTCTTCGGGCTGGGCCTGCGGAGCGACCGCACCGCCCGCACCGACGGTGCGTCAGGCCGCGGCGGTGGCGCTGCCGTCCAGGATCACCCGGGCCACCAGGGCGGGGTCGTCGTTCATCGGCACATGGCCGCAGCCGGGCAGCCGGACCAGCCGGGCGCCCGGGATGACCTGCTTGGCGCGGACGCCCTGGCGGCGCAGCAGCAGCCGGTCACGGCTGCCCCAGGCGATCGTGACGGGCAGCGCGGTGACGTCCTCGCGGAACAGCACGGACCGGCCCGCCGCGAGGGTCTGCTCGAAGCCGGTGGCCGCGCGCAGGGACAGCGTCTCGGCGACCGCCGACTCGGGTGAGAGCCGGGCCGGGCGGGCGTAGATGGAGCTGGTGAGGACGGTGCGGCCGGCCGCGCTGCGGGACAGGCGCTCGATCAGCGGCAGCGGCATCGCCCGCGCGGCGCCCCGCATCGCGCGCAGCGTGGTGAAGGCGTAGCGCCGCTCGGCCTCCGACCAGAAGCCGGCGGGGGAGAGCGCCGTGACCGACCGCACCAGCTTCTCCCGGCCCAGCTCGAGGGCGAGCAGCCCGCCGAGCGAATTGCCCGCCACGTGCGGCCGTTCGATCCCGAGCGCGGCGCAGAATGCGTTGAGCACCGGCACCACCGTGCTCAGGTCGTACGCGAGCGGCTCGGGCAGGGCCGGGGAGGCGCCGAAGCCCGGGAGGTCGACGGCGATCACGTCCCGCTCGGTGGCGAGCACGTCGATGACCGGCTCCCAGGCCTGCCAGAGATGGCCGATGCCGTGGAGCAGTAGCAGGGGTTCGCCCGTGCCCCGCCGCTCGTACGTCACGGTGACCGTGCGCGGCCCGGCCGCGGACTCCACGGGGAACGAGATCTGTGCGGACATGGCTGCTCCCTGTCGTACCGACACTCTGCTCAGGACATCTGCGAGACTCCCTGTCAGCAAGAATTACCGGTGAGTAGAGTCGAGTTCAAGAGGCGCGGGCGGACCGGACCGGGCCGAACTGGACACGCGACACGGCGTGGGCTGGGATGGGGACGTGCCGACCGAGATGCTGACCGATCCCACCGATGTCTTCGAGGAGCACCGCGCGGTGCTCACCGGCGTCGCCTACCGCATGCTAGGCCGCGCGGCCGACGCCGAGGACGTGGTGCAGGAGGCCTGGCTGCGCTGGACCGCCGACGACCGCACCCAGGTCCGCGAACCCCGCGCCTTCCTCGTCCGGATCACCACCCGGCTCGCCATCGACCGGCTCCGCCACGTCCAGTCCCGCCGAGAGTCCTACGTCGGCCCCTGGCTGCCCGAGCCGATCGTCACCGACTTCGGGCCCGCCGTGCCCGACACCGCCGAACGCGCCCTGCTCGCCGACTCCGTCTCCCTCGCCCTGCTCGTCGTCCTGGAGTCCCTCTCCCCGCTGGAGCGCGCGGTGTTCGTGCTCCGCGAGGCCTTCGGCTTCCCCTTCGCCGAGATCGCCACCACCCTCGACCGCAGCGAGGCCGCCGTGCGCCAGCTCGCCGGCCGAGCCCGCAGACACGTCGACGAGGGCCGCCCGCGCTACGACGTCGACCCGGCGCAACGCCGTGACCTCACCGAGCGGTTCCTCGCCGCCGCGGCCGACGGCGACCTTCAGGGACTGCTCGCCCTGCTCGCGCCCGACGTGCGCCTGGTCGGCGACAGCGGCGGCAAGGCCAAGGGCCCGCTGCGGATCATCGAGACCGCCGACAAGGTCGGGCGCTTCCTGCTCGCCGTCGCCCAGGGTGCGCGGGACTCCTACGAGTTCCGCTTCGAGGAGATCAACGGCGGGCCCGCGCTCCTCGCCCTCGTCGGCGGCAAGGTCGACTCCATCCTCCAGACGGAGGTCAGGGACGACCGGATCGCCTGCATGTACATCCTGCGCAATCCGGACAAAATCCAGGGTCTCTCCCTCGACTGACAGTCGGTCGTCCGGCTGCCCGCTCGACCCGCCCACGAGGCCGCCCCGCCCCGGAACCTCACGTTCCGCGGCGGGGTGCTTTGCTGCGCCGGCCTCACGCGGACGCGAACGTCCTGTGAACGATCTAGGTCAGAGGGTCACATTCAGGGGCGTCCGACGGAGGATTGGTCTTGACCAAGGGTGTGCCGCGTCTTATGGTCGCAGAGTTAGTGCAGGAACCTTTAATAAACAAGGGCGCGGAAAACGCCGCGGGACACGGCGAATGTGCGGAGGATCAGGGTGGGGACCACGCAGCTCGAAGCAGCACCGGAGCCGAAGTACTGGCACCTCAAGACCGTGATCAGCGAAGCCCTCGACACGGACTTCGCGGTCGGTGAGATCCTGCCCAACGAGCGCGAGCTGGCCGCCCGGTTCGGCGTCGCCCGCGCGACCCTCCGGCAGGCCCTGGAGCAGCTCGAACTCGAAGGCCGCCTGCAGCGCCGCCGCGGCGTCGGCACCACCGTCGCCCCGCCGCGCGTCGGCGTCGACGTCTCCACCACCCAGCACGCCTGGCCCGGCGCCGGCGAGGAGACCTGGCAGGCCGTGGACGCGGCCGCCGCCACGGCACCGGCCGCCGTCCTGCGCCTCCTCGACGTCAAGCCCGGCGAGCCCGTGCACGTCGTTCGCCGGCTGCGTGTCACCGACGGGACCCCCGTCGCCGCCGAACTCCTCTACGTGCCCGCCGGTTCCGTGCCCGGCCTCGACGCGAGCGCCACCCCCGAGGGACCCGCCCACGCCCGCGCCGTGCTGCGCGAACTGCGGCAGCTCGCCCTCGACGGCCAGGACCGCTCCGTCGAACTCGGCTCGGCCCGCGCCGACGACGCCAAGGAACTGGACCGCCTGCCCGGCTCCCCGGTCCTCGTCGTCACCACCCGCTACCTCTCCGGCGGCCGCACCGCCGCCGTCTCCGTGGCCACCTACCGCGCCGACACCTGCCGCCTCACCTTCGGCGACTCCGGCGACCTGGCCATGGCCTCCTGACGAACCCCCGCTCGTACGAGGACGGCCCCGGGCGCACCGCCCGGGGCCGTCCTCGTCTGTGCGTGAGGCCGGTCTCAACGCCGGGCGGACACCGTGCCGTCCACCGCGAACAGCTGCTCCTCCACGTGGTCCAGGGCGCGCCGCAGCGCACCCGTGGCCACCGCCGCCTCGCCGAGCAGCGAGAGCACCACGCGCGGCGGCCGCAGACAGAACCGGGCCAGCTCCTCGCGCAGCGGCTGCAGCACCCCGTCCAGACCGGCCGCCCAGCCGCCGATCACCACCAGCTCCGGATCGAGCGCGAGCACCAGCGCCGCCACGTCGTGCACCAGGCGCTGGATGAACCGCTCGACCGCCGCCTGCGCCGCCGCGTCGCCGTGCCGGGCGAGCGCGAAGACCTCCGCCACGGCCTGCTCGTCCAGCGGGTGCAGCGGCTCGTCCGTCAGCGACAGCAGATGCTCCGGCGTCACGCCGCGGCCGAGCAGGTGCAGCGCGCCGATCTCGCCGGCCGCGCCCCCGTAACCCCGGTGCAGCCGTCCGCCGATCAGCGAACCGGCGCCCGGACTCAGCCCCGCGAGCACGAACACGATGTCGTCGGAGTCGGTGGCCGCGCCCTTCCAGTGCTCGGCGACCGCCGCCGCGTTGGCGTCGTTCTCCACGATCACCGGGCAGCGGAAGGAGCGGCGCAGCCGCTCACCCAGCGCGAGACCCGTCCAGCCCGGCAGCGCCGTGCCGAGCCGGACCGTGCCGTCCGCCTCGACGATCCCCGGCGTGCCGACGCCCACCGCCCGCAGATTGGACCGGGGCACCCCGGTCCTGCGCAGCACGTCCGCCACCACGGCCCGCACCTTGTCCAGGCGCTCGTCCTCGGGGGCGGTCTCCGCCACCTCGCGCGAGCCGGCGCCGACGATCCGCCCGTCGAGACCGGAGATCAGCGCGGCGACCCGGTGTGGACCGATCTCGATGCCGAGGAGATGTCCCGCCTCCGCCCGGAAGCGGAACCTCCGGGCCGGCCGGCCCTGCCGCCGGGTCTCGCCCTCCTCGGGCGCCGCCTCGACGACCAGACCGGCCCCGATCAGCCCCTCGGTCACCCCCTCGACCGTGGGCCGGGAGAGACCGGTGATCCGGGTCAGATCCGTGAGCGTGAGCGCGTCGGAGCCCCGCAGCGCATGGAGTACCACCGCGGAGTTGATCCGCCGCAGCAGCGACGGATCCCCGCCGGTCAGCCGCCCCACCCGTGTCCTCCCAGCTCGTACGCGTCTTTGGCCGGATGGTACTCAATGGACCGGGGCCCGGCGAGCGCCGACCACGGGCCGGTCCGGGCGTCGCCGGCCGACGACGGGCTGACGGACCGCCAACTGTCAGTGGGGCGCGCTTTACTGGCTTCATGGACAGGGCACAGCACCTCGTGGCGATCGACGAGCTGGTGGGCCGGGCCTTCCCGGCGCGCGCCGAGCGTTCCGGGTCCCGCGACAGCGGCCCGGGCCACCACCTCGTGGAGCTCGCCACGAGCGAGGAGTTCTGGGAGGACGACGGCACCCGCCGGTTAGCCGTCGAGGAGCAGTACGAAGCGGAGCGGGACGGCCTCTCCGCGCTGCTCGGCGCCCGCTGGGGCCCGCCGCAGGTCTTCAGCCTGTGGTCGGTCCTCGACCGGAGCATGTCCGGCGAGCACATACCCGAGCCATGGGGCGTCCTGAGCAACCACGTACCCGACCTGCACCTGTGGCGGGCCGGCGACCGGTGGGTCGCCCTCGGGGTCTCCCAGTGGGACAAGGAGCTGCCGTTCCAGCTCCTCGCCGTCGTCACCACCGTCGACCCGCCCTGACGGGCGCTCCGGCCGTCGCTCCGGCCGTACGGAGTCAGTCCACGCGCCGGTCCGGCACGCCCGCCGCCTCCCGCAGCCGGGCGAACTCCTCGGCCATCGTCTCGGCCGTCCAGTGCGCGTTCAGCCCGCTCGGATTGGGCAGCGCCCAGATCCGGGTCGAGCCCGACGGGCCGTCGATGGTGCGCTCCTGCGGACCGATCGCGGCCCGCTTCTCGCCGAAGGCCGTGCGGTACGCGGTGACCCCGACGACCGCGAGCCAGCGCGGGGCGAGCCGCGTCACCTTCTCGGTGAGGATCCGGCCGCCCTCGCGGTACTCCTCGGCGCTCAGCTCGTCGGCCCGCGCGGTCGCCCGCGCCACCACGTTGGTGATCCCCAGGCCGTACGGCAGGAGCTCGGCCTGCTCCGCGGGCGCGAAGCGGCGCGGGGTGAACCCGGACAGGTGCAGCACCGGCCAGAACCTGTTGCCGGGGCGGGCGAAGTGGTGACCGGTCGCCGCCGTCATCAGACCCGGGTTGATCCCGCAGAAGAGGACCGAAAGGCCGCCCGCGACCACATCGGGCACGATGCGGTCGCGGGCGGCCTGAAGCTCCTCGGCGGAGAACCGGGGGGAACGGGTCAGAGGATCGCCCCGGGGGTGTAGCCGGCGGCCTCCGGGTGCTGCTTGACGATCTCCTCGACCCGGGCCACCACGGCGGCGACCTGGTCGGCGGCGGCACCGGTGAAGGACAGCTTGTCGGCCATCAGCGCGTCGAGCTGCGCCCGGTCCAGCGGGATCCGCTCGTCGGCGGCCAGCTTGTCCAGGAGCTCGTTGCGCTCGGCGCCCTGCTCGCGCATGGCGAGCGCGGAGGCCACCGCGTTCTCCTTGATGGCCTCGTGGGCGACCTCGCGGCCGACACCGGCGCGGACGGCGCCCATGAGAACCTTGGTGGTGGCGAGGAAGGGCAGGTAGCGGTCGAGCTCGCGGGCGATGACGGCCGGGAAGGCGCCGAACTCGTCGAGCACGGTGAGGAAGGTCTCCAGGAGGCCGTCGAGCGCGAAGAAGGCGTCCGGCAGGGCCACCCGGCGGACCACCGAGCAGGAGACGTCGCCCTCGTTCCACTGGTCGCCGGACAGCTCGCCGGTCATCGACGCGTAGCCGCGCAGGATGACCATCAGGCCGTTGACGCGCTCGCAGGAGCGGGTGTTCATCTTGTGCGGCATCGCCGAGGAGCCGACCTGGCCGGGCTTGAAGCCCTCGGTGACCAGCTCGTGGCCCGCCATCAGCCGGATCGTCTTGGCCAGCGAGGACGGCGCGGCGGCCAGCTGCACCAGGGAGGTCACCACGTCGTAGTCGAGCGAGCGCGGGTAGACCTGGCCGACCGAGGTGAAGGCGTGCGCGAAGCCGAGGTGCCCGGCGATCCGGTGCTCCAGGTCGGCGAGCTTGCCGGCGTCGCCGCCGAGCAGGTCCAGCATGTCCTGCGCGGTGCCGACCGGGCCCTTGATACCGCGCAGCGGGTAGCGGCCGAGCAGCTCCTCCAGGCGCGCATAGGCCACGAGCAGCTCGTCGGTGGCGGTCGCGAAGCGCTTGCCGAGGGTGGTGGCCTGGGCGGCGACGTTGTGCGAGCGGCCGGCCATGACCAGCTCCGCGTACTCGCCGGACAGCTTGCCCAGGCGGGCGAGGACGGCGACCGTGCGGTCCCGCACCAGCTCCAGGGAGAGCCGGATCTGCAGCTGCTCGACGTTCTCGGTGAGGTCGCGCGAGGTCATGCCCTTGTGCACGTGCTCATGGCCGGCGAGGGCGTTGAACTCCTCGATGCGGGCCTTCACATCGTGCCGGGTGACCTTCTCGCGCTCGGCGATCGACGCCAGGTCGACCTGGTCGATCACGCGCTCGTAGTCGGTGAGCGCCGCGTCCGGCACCTCGATCCCGAGGTCCTTCTGGGCACGTAGCACCGCGAGCCACAGCCGGCGCTCCAGCTTCACCTTCTGCTCGGGGGACCAGAGGACGGCGAGCTCCGCGGAGGCGTAGCGGCCGGCCAGGACGTTGGGGATGCGGGGCTTCGCAGTCACAGCAGTCACGTGTCCAGATTCTACTGGCGGTTTCTGCAGGCCAGCGCCACGGTCCGGGCTGGAGCTTGCTACGAGACGGAGGTCACGCCCCAGGCCGCGGCGCGGCCCCCCCGACCGCAGGCTCCCCCGACCGCAGGCTCCTCAGACCGCGGGCTCCTCGTACGGCAGCAGCTCCGGCCGCTTCGGCGGGCGGCCGTCGCCCGAGGAGCGGCCGGTGAGGCGGCGGCCGATCCAGGGGGCCAGGTGCTGCTTGGCGAAGCGGGCGTCGGCGGCCCGGCGGCTGGCCCAGCCCGGGCGGGGTGCCGGGGCCAGCGGGGCGCGCCAGTCGAAGGCGGGCGGCAGGCCCAGGGTCTCGCCGACCGCCTCGGCCACCCGGCGGTGGCCCTCGCCGGTGAGGTGCAGCCGGTCCACGTCCCACATCCGCGGGTCGGCGAGCGCCGGGGCGCCGTACAGGTCGACCACCAGGGCGCCGTGCCGGGCGGCGAGCTCGTCCACGTACCCGAAGAGCTCCTCCATCCGGGGCCGGAAACGCTCCAGGACGGGGCCGTTGCGGCCGGGGCTGCGCATCAGGACCAGCTGCCCGCAGGACGGCGCGAGCCGCTCGACGGCCTCGCCGAGCAGGGCGCGCACCCGGCCCATGTCGCACTTCGGGCGCAGGGTGTCGTTGAGCCCGCCGACCAGTGTGACGATGTCCGCATTCATGGCCGCCGCCGCATCGACCTGCTCGTCGACGATCTGCCCGATGAGCTTGCCGCGTACGGCCAGATTGGCGTAGCGGAAGCCGGGCGTGCGGGCCGCGAGCCGGCCCGCGAGGACGTCGGCCCACCCCTGGTAGGAACCGTCCGGCTTCAGATCCGACATACCCTCGGTGAAGCTGTCGCCCACGGCGACGAGACTGGTGTACGTGGCATTGATCTCCATGGCCCAGCGATCGTACCGCGCGGTATGGTCCCGGCGCCGACAGGAGAACCGGGAGGGGAAACCCCATGAGCGAGGCGCTGCTGAGTGCGCTGACCGAGGCCCTGGCCGAGCTGGTCACGGCGGTCGAGACCGCCGACGACCAGGTGCTCGACCCCGACACGGCCGTGAAGTGGCTGGAGAGCACGGCATACGTCCTCGGCGGACTTCCGGCGGCCGACCGGCGCAGCCTCGACGGACTTCTCCGCGACGCCGCACTGCGGCAGCCGCCCGGGGCACGGCGCGACGAGCTGCTCAAGGTGTCGCAGGGCTTCGGGCTCACCGAGGACGTCCACCCGGCCCGGCTCGACGACGTGGCCACCCGCGTGGAGAGCTTCGTCACGCTCGTCCGCGGCGCCGACCCGGCGACCCCGGTGCCCAGCTGCCCCGGCTGGACCCTCGCCGATCTGATCGAGCACCACGGCACCACCCACCGCTGGATCGAGCACCTGGTCCGCACCCGCGCCACCGAGCGCGTGTGGTCGAGGGACGTGCCGCTCGACCTGCCGGAGGACCCCGCCGCGTACCCCGACTGGCTCGCCGAGAGCGCCGCCGCGAGCCTGCGGACGCTGCGCGCCGCCGACCCCGACACCGCCATGTGGTCGCACGGTGCCGACCCGCACGTGCGGTTCTTCCCGCGCCGGCTGCTCTTCGAGGCCGTCGTCCACCACGCCGACGCCGAGCTCGCGCTCGGCCGCGCGCCGGGCCCGGTCGACCCGGACACGGCGGCCGACGGCATCGAGGAGTTCCTGGAGAACCTGCCGTACTTCTCCTGGGTCGCCGAGCCCGTCGCCCAGCTCGACCGGGACGGCGCGAGCATCCGGCTCGCCGCCACCGACTCCGGCGCGGCCTGGACGCTCACCCTCGGCGGGGGCGGCTTCACCTGGCAGCGGCGGGCCGAGGGCGCCGTGACCGCGACCGTCGAGGGCACCGCCGGCGATCTGCTGCTGCTCGTCTACGGGCGGTACGGGGCCGACGACCCGCGCTTCACCCACCACGGCGACCGGACCGTGCTCGACGCCTGGCGGGCCGCGACCGCCCTGTGAGGAGCCGGGGGCGAGCCTGCGACGGAGCTCCGACCCGCGTCCGCTTCCCGCCTCCGACCCGCCGCCCCCCGCGTCCGCCCCCGCCTTCGACACGCCGAAGGGCCCTGGGACGAGACTGTCCCGGGGCCCTTCGCGCATCACCCGGTTCACCCCCCGGCGGGCCGGCCCACCAGCTCGCGCAGCACGTCCTCCATCGTCACCAGACCGGCCAGCTTGCCGTCCTCGTCGATGACCGCCGCCAGATGGGTCCGGCTGCGCCGCATCGCGGTCAGCACGTCGTCCAGCGGCGTCGCCGCCCGCACCCGGGCGATCGGCCGCAGCGCCGTCACCGGGAACCGCAGGTCGCGCGGGGTGACGTCCAGGGCGTCCTTCACATGGAGGTAGCCCAGGATCCGGCGGCCCTCGTCGACCACCGGGAAGCGCGAGAAACCGGTCCGCGCGGACAGCGCCTCCAACTGCTCCGGCGTGGTGCCCGTCTCCGCGTACACGACCTTCTCCAGCGGCATCACGACGTCCCGCACCGGGCGCCGGCCCAGCTCCAGGGCGTCGTGCAGCCGCTCGGCGGCCCGGTCGTCGAGCAGCCCCGCGTCACCGGCGTCGGTCACCATCCGGGCCAGTTCGTCGTCCGAGAAGGTCGCCGCGACCTCGCCCTTGGCGTCCACCCGCAGCAGCCTCAGGATGCCGTTGGCGAAGGCGTTGATCGCGAAGATCACCGGCTTCAGGGCCCGCGCCAGGGCCACCAGCGGCGGACCCAGCAGCAGCGCCGAGCGGGCCGGCTCGGCCAGCGCGATGTTCTTCGGGACCATCTCGCCGAGCAGCATGTGCAGATACGTGGCGACGGTCAGCGCGATCACGAACGAGATCGGATGCACCAGGCCGTGCGGCACGCCGACCGCGTCGAAGAGCGGCTCCAGCATGCTCGCGATGGCCGGCTCGGCCACGATGCCGAGCACCAGGGTGCACAGCGTGATGCCGAGCTGGGCCGCCGCGAGCAGCGCCGAGACATGCTCCAGGCCCCAGACGACGCTGCGCGCCCGGCGGTCGCCGGACTCCGCGAGCGGCTCGATCTGACTGCGGCGCACCGAGATCAGGGCGAACTCGGCGCCGACGAAGAAGGCGTTCACGACCAGGGTCGCCAGGCCGATCAGCAACTGCACCACGATCATCGGCCGGCCCTCCCGTCCGTGACACCGGTGTCCGGCAGCGGGGCGTGCAGCAGCACGCGGGCCGCCCGCCGCCCGGAGGCGTCCACCACGTCAAGGCGCCAGCCGGCCAGCTCCACGCTGTCGCCGTTCACCGGGATCCGGCCGAGGACCGTGGCGAGCACGCCGGCCAGGGTCTCGTACGGGCCCTCCGGCACCCTCAGCCCGATCCGCTCCAGCTGGTCGGTGCGGGCGGCGCCGTCCGCCGACCACAGGGCGCGGCCGTCGGTGTCCTCGCCCGCCGGTGCCAGGTCCGGCGTCTCGTGCGGGTCGTGCTCGTCGCGGACCTCACCGACGACCTCCTCGACGATGTCCTCCAGGGTCGCGACGCCGGCCGTGCCGCCGTACTCGTCGATGACGACGGCCATCGTCTGCTTCCCGGACAGACGGTCGAGCAGCCGGTCCACGGTCAGGCTCTCCGGCACGAGCAGCGGCTCGCGCACGATGTCGCCGACGGAGCGGCGCGGCCGCTCGTCGGCCGGTATCGCGAGCACGTCCTTGACGTGCGCGATGCCGACGACCGCGTCGAGGCTGCCGCGGTAGACCGGGAAGCGGCTCAGACCGGTCGCGCGGGTCGCGTTGAGCACGTCTTCGGCGGTGGCCTGCACCTCCAGGGCGGTGACCTGGACACGCGGGGTCATCACGTTCTCCGCGGTGAGCTCCGCCAGGTTCAGGGTGCGCACGAACAGCTCGGCGGTGTCCGCCTCCAGTGCGCCCTCCTTGGCGGAGTGCCGGGCCAGGGCCACCAGCTCCTTCGGGGAGCGGGCGGAGGCCAGCTCCTCGGTGGGCTCCAGGCCCAGGCGGCGCAGGATGCGGTTGGCCGTGTTGTTCAGATGGCTGATGAGCGGCTTGAAGGCGGCGGTGAAGTACCGCTGCGGGGTCCCGACGACCTTGACGACGGCCAGCGGCGAGGAGATCGCCCAGTTCTTGGGCACCAGCTCGCCGACGACCATGAGGACCACGGTCGACAGGCCCGTGCCGATGACCAGGGCCACCGAGGAGGCGGCCTCCGGGGACAGACCGAGCGCCTCGACTGGGCCCTCGATCAGCTTCGAGATCGACGGTTCGGAGAGCATGCCGACGACCAGGTTGGTCACGGTGATGCCGAGCTGGGCGCCGGAGAGCTGGAGGGTGAGCGACCGGACCGCCTTCAGGGCGCCGGCCGCGCCGCGCTCGCCACGCTCCACGGCGGCCTCGAGCTCGCCACGCTCGACGGTGGTCAGCGAGAACTCCGCGGCCACGAACGCGCCACAGGCGACGGCGAGCAGCAGCGCCACCAGGAGCAGCAGTACCTCGGTCATCGGTTCACCTCCGTCCCCGGGTGAGTCCCATGATCAGTCAGGGAGGGGAGGACCGCGCGGTCTCGGCCGCGGGGGCGGATCGGGGAACGGCTACTGGGAGGCTCGCCCATGGGCGGACGCTCACACCTTTCGGTCGGATGATCGGAGTGCAGGCGATCGGAGTGCTGGTGATCGGATACGGACACCATGGTAAAGGAGCGGCAAAGGGGGGCGGCCCGCAAGGATCACCGGCGACGCTGGGGCAGCCCCCGTGGCCACCGGCGTACGGCGCCCATGACCTGCCAATTCGTGGATCCTCCTGCGTCGGTGCGCGGTCGGCTCGTAGCGTCGGGGCCAGGAGCGGCTGACGGGGACCGCCGCCGAGGGAGCACGGGAGGGACGACGGCCATGTCGGAAGTGATGGAGAACCTCGCCTACGAGGGCGGCACCGTGCTTGTCACCGCACTGGCCACCGGGCTGGTGGGTGCCGCGCGCAGAATCCCCCAGCTCTGGCGCCGTTCGGGCGGCGAGGAGCGGATGACGGCGGAGCTGGAACGCTCGGCCCGGGAACTGGCCGAGGCGGAGACCGAGGACTCCGCCGCCGAGGCGCGCGTGGCGATCGTCTGGGAGACCCGGCTGCGCGACCTGCTGCTGACCGACCCCGAGGCCCGCCGCGAGTTGGAGCAGCTCCTGGCCGAGATGCGGCGCGAGAACCCGCGGGTGGCCACGACCACCCAGCACATCACGGCGAGCGCCCCCAATTCCACGGCGCAGGGCGTGATCGGCGGCAACATCCACAACCACGGCGCACCTGCCCCCGGTACCGGCTCCCTTCCGCCTTCCGGGGCCCAGGCATGACGGCTCCCCGTTCGCCCGGCGGAGACGGCACGCCTGACGGTGGCGCACCGGGCACCAGGATCGTCCAGAACGTCTACGCCTTCGACGGGTTCGCCTACGGGGCGATCAACGCGGACGTACATGTCCACGGCGACGGTCGGCCCGTGTACCTGCTCGCGGAGCACGAGCCGGCCGGCGGCGATCCCGACCCCGCGTGGATCGAGCAGCCCAGCCGGCTGCTCAATGCCGGCAACGCGGTCGTGCCCTTCACCGGACGCGAGGCCGAGCTGCGCGAGTTGATCCGATGGCGGGGCCCGGGCAGCGACGGCCGCAGGGACGGGGAGAACGACGGCGGGAACGACGGCAGGAGCGGCAGCGGCAGCGGCAGTGCGCTGGCCGTCCGCTGGTTGCACGGCCCGGGGGGCCGGGGCAAGACCCGCCTGGCCGATCACCTGGCCGCTCGGTCCGCCCGCCAGGGATGGAAGACGATCGTCGTCCGGCACGGCGGCACCGTCCTGGCGAAGTCCGCGGGGAGCCACGACGCGCGCACCGGGAACCTCCGCGGGCTGCTGGTCCTGGTGGACTATGCCGACCGGTGGCCCCTGCGGGACCTGGCCTGGCTGTTCGCCAACAGCATGTTCGACGGGGGTACGCGCACCGACGCCCGCGGACAGCGCGTACCGGTACGGGTCCTGCTGCTGGCCCGTACGGCGCATGCGTGGCCGGCGGTGAAGTCCATGATCGGCGACCGGGCCGCCGCCTCGGAGCGGGAGTTGGCGGCGCTGCCGGAGGAACCCGCCGGCCGGGAAGGCATGTTCGCCGCCGCACGCACCCGGTTCGCCGAACTGTACGGGCGACCCGACGCGGCCGCGGCCCCCTCGGGCGTGCCACTGGCGGATCCCGCCTTCGGGCTCACGCTCACCGTTCACATGGCCGCCCTCGTCGCCGTGGACGCCCACGTCCACGGCCGCACGCCCGCTCGGGACCCGGCCGGGCTGTCGGCCTACCTGCTGGAGCGGGAGCACGAGAACTGGCGGCGGCTGTACGAGAACGGCCCGGCCGGACTGGACTTCCGCACCTCACCGGACGACATGGCGAGCGTGACGTTCGTCGCCGCCCTGACCGGTGCCTCGACCTGGGAGGAGGCCGGGGCGGCGCTGGAACGGGCGGGCGTGACCACCGAGCCGGGGACCGTACGCTCGCTGCTGCGCGACCACGCGCGCTGCTACCCGCCGCTGGACCCGCGGACGGTGCTGGAACCGCTCTACCCCGACCGGCTGGCCGAGGACTTCCTGGCCCTGACCGTGCCCGGCCACCCGATCACCGGCTACCGCGCCGACGCCTGGGCGACAGGGGTGCCGAAGGCGCTGCTGACGGCACCCGGCTCCGCCGCCCACGCGCCTCGCGCCGTGACCCTGCTGGCCTCGGCGGCCGACCGGTGGCCCCATCTGGCCGACCAGGTCCTCCACCCCCTGCTGCGCGACCGGCCGGACATCGCCCTCGACGCGGGCAGCGCCGCTCTGGTGGCCCTCAGCGCCATCACCGCCGCCGACAGGGAGGTCCTCGACGCCATCGAACTGGCCGCGTTCCACAGGCTGGGCGGCCTGCCGCACGTCGACCTGGACACCGGCCTCGCCTCGGTCGCCCTGCGCCTGGCCACCCTCACCGAGCCCGGTTCGACCGATGCGGAACGGGCCCGCCTGTACCGGCACCTCGACCTGCGCCTGCGC
The DNA here is from genome assembly GCF_040681095.1 of Streptomyces sp. NPDC051909. Lineage (NCBI taxonomy): Bacteria > Bacillati > Actinomycetota > Actinomycetes > Kitasatosporales > Streptomycetaceae > Streptomyces > Streptomyces sp. NPDC051909. Next base: position 118,978 of record NZ_JBFAYA010000011.1, read on the forward strand.
GGTGCCGGGCGGTGGGCGGAGGCTCTGGAGTACGCGCAGCGGGCCGTGGACCTCCCCTCCGACGCGCAGCCCCTTTCGCACGAGCGGGCCGGGGCGCTGTCCGCCCTCGCGATCGGTCTGGCGCACGCCGGTCGGCACGCGGAGGCCCTGGAGCGGTCCGGGCAGGCCGTCGGCCTCTACGAGGAGCTGGTCCGGGCCGACCCGGAGGCCCATCTGCCGCTGCTGGCGGAGGCGCTGTCCAACCACGCGAACCGGCTGGTCGACGTCCGCCGGCCGAGCGAAGCCCTGGCGTGCTCCACGCGCGCCGTCGAGCTGTTCGGGTCGCCGCTGCCGGCGTCCCTCCCGTTCCCCGCGGCCCACCGGCTCTCGCTGGGCATGGCACTGGCCAACCACGCCATCCTGCTGTCCGAGGCCGGGCGGCACCAGGAGGCCCTCGAGTGCTCACGCCGTGCCACGGAGCACTACCGGAGTCTGGGCGAGAGCGATCCCGCCGTCACCCGGCCCATGGAGGCCGTACTGTCGCTCAACCAGTCGATCCGGCATGCGGCGGCCGGCGAACTGGCGGAGGCGGTGGCCGGATCCGCGGTGGCCGTCGAGCACTTGAGCGAGCTGGCCGGGGTCAATCCGGGGGCCCACCTGCCGGCGTTCGCCGGCGCGCTGTCCGCCCACTCCGGCCACCTGTGGAGGTTCGGGCTGGTCGAGGATGCCTTGGTCTGCTCTCAGCAGGCCATCGACGTCTGGGACAGGCTGGCCGACGAGACCCCCGACGCGCACCGTCCCGGCCTGGTCGCGGCCCTGCGCAACCACGCCGGCTTCCTCGCCCAGGCCGATCGGCGCGAGGACGCCCTGGACTGCTCGCGGTGGGCCGTCGGCCTGGCCGAGGAGCTGGTCGGGTCGGACCCCGAAGCCCACCTCCCGGAGCTGGCCCGTGCCCTGTGGGGGTACGCGTTCGTCAGGTCGTCGTTGAACACCGAGCTCGACGACGGGCTCGTGGCGGCGGCCCGGGCGGTCCGTGCCTACCGTGAGCTCGCCGAACGGGACCCGGAATCGTTCACCCCCGACCTGATGGGCGGCTACGCGCTCGCCGCCGACCTGCTGGAGCGACTCGGCCGGGGCGAGGAGGCCGCCGAGATGCGCCTGGCCGCGGCCAAGCGGCAGGCGAAGGGGGCAGGCGGCGGGCCCGACGCGCAGGAGGAGATCGAGCGGGTCTACCGGGAGGAGGCCGAGGCCGGCCACGTACCCGCGATGATCGACCTCGGACATCTGCTGGAGCGGGCCGACCGGATGGACGAGGCCGAGCCCTGGCTGCGGCGAGCCGCCGAAACCGGGCACCCCACGGCCATCGTCCTGCTCGCCGGCGCCCTGCTCACCCGGGACCGGGCCGAGGAGGCCGAGCCCTGGCTGGAGCGGTCCGCCCGCGCCGGCGACGTCACGGCCATGGGCCTGCTCGGCGAGCTGCTGGCCAAGTCGCGCCGGGGAGCCCAGGCGGAGCCGTGGCTGCGGAAGGCCGCCGAGGCGGGCGAGACCGCCGCCATGTACCAGCTGGGCCTGACCCTGGAGTCCACCGGGCGGGCCCAGGAAGCTGTGCGGTGGTTCCGCCGGGCGGCGGAGGCGGGCCATCTGCGGGCCGCCGGCACCCTGGGCGTCGTCCTGTACGAGAACAACCGCGCGGACGAAGCGGAACCGTTCCTGCGACGGGCCGCCGAGGCCGGTGACGCGGTTGCGATGAGCAACCTCGGGACGCTCCTCTACAAGGCCGGCCGTATGCGGGAGGCCGAGCAGTGGTACCGCCGCGCCGTGGACGCGGGGTTCGTCCGCGCCCGGTACGACCTCGGCGTGCTGCTGCAGAACACCGGGCGGGCCGACGAGGCCGAGCAGTGGTTCCGGCGGGCAGCCGAGGCCGGTCACCCCCTCGCCGTCATCGCGCTGGCCGCCCGGCTCTGCGAGAGCGGCAGGTTACGGGAGGCCGAGCCGTGGCTGCGGCGTGCGGGCGAGGCGGGCGACGTCACCTCCATGGTCAACCTGGGGTTCCTGCTGTTCCACAGCGGGCGGAAGGCAGAGGCCGAGCAGTGGTACAGGCGGGCCGCGGCCGAAGGCGACATGACGGCCGCCAAGCTGCTCGGCGGTCAGCTGTTCAAGGAGCCGAGGGCGCGCCCGCGGCGGCGCTGGGGCTTCCGGAAGCCCGACTGACGCCGTCCGGCGTCGAATCCCCGCTGCTCACCGGCATCGTCTACAGGGGCTTGACCCAGCGTCGCCAGTGGTCCTCGCGATGGTAGCCGGTGGCGGCCCAGGTGCGGTGGGCCTGTTCGTTGGCTTCCAGGACCATGGCGTCGACGCGCCGCCCGCCCAGGGCGGCGAAGCGCTGTTCGGCGGCTTCCAGCAGGGCGGTGGCGATGCCTTGCCGGCGGTGGTGCGGGTGTACGGCCAGTCGGTAGGCGGAGCATCGCCATCCGTCGAAGCCGGCTATGACGGTTCCGGCGAGGAGGCCGTCGCGCTCTGCGAGGAGCAGGGCTTCGGGGTCTCGTGTGATGAGCCGGGTCACTCCGTCGTGGTCGTCGCTGATGCTCGTTCCTTCCGCGGCGTCGCGCCAGAACCGCAGCACGGTGTCGATGTCCGAGAGAGTGGCGTGGCGGATGTGAAGATCGCTCATGGGGTGAGTCAAGCAGAGCGTCGGCCTGTCCGGCGACGGAGTTCTGATCGCGTCGGACACTGTCCGAGGCCGGCCCCCGGGGGGCAGCGCGAACCGGCCGTCGGAGAAGGCCATCACATCGGCGTGCCGGGCGGCGAGCCGCAGCACCCGGTCGCCGTTGCCGCCGATCGTCAGACCGACTCGCGGCGTGCCCTCGGCGCCCTTCAGCGGCTCCGCCGACTCCTCGACCACCCGGGTCAGATGGTCCACCCGCTCGCGCGGCGGCAGGAACGGGATGCCCGCGCGCTCGTGTTCGGCCGGTACGTGACCGGCGCCGAGCCCGAGTTCGAGCCGGCCGCCGGTCAGCGCGGCCGTGGTGGTCACCTCGCGGGCGAGCAGTACCGGGTTCCAGAAGGCCGCGTTCAGCACGAAGGTGCCGAGCGACGGAATCCCCTCGTCGACGACCTCGGGCCGTCACCGAACCCACCCCCGCGAACCCGCCTACCCCGTCACGAAGCAGAACTCGTTGCCCTCCGGGTCGTGCATCACCTGGAACGAGCCCTGCTCGTCGGTCACGATCCCGCCGGAGCGGCGCGCCCCGAGCGCCAGCGCCTCGTCCGCCGCAGCGGCCGGATCGGCCACCTCCACGTCCAGATGGAGGCGGTTCTTCACCGCCTTGCCCTCCGGCACCCGCTGGAAGGCGATCCGTACGAACCCCGGCGGGTCGACGTACGACCAGTCGGGGCTCCGGTCGACCGGAGCCCCGCCGAGGAGCGCCGCCCAGAACCGCACGAGGGCGGCCGGACCGGCGCAGTCGAAGACGATTTCCTGAACACGGGCGCGTCGCATGCCGCCCAGGGTAAGGAGATCAGAGCGGCGCCGTCGCGGCGAACTCCGCCGCGTCCCAGACGCCGCCCACCTCAGGCGCCAGCCAGCCGGCCGCCGCCGCCCGGAAGGCCTCCGGCGACAGCGCGCCCGCGCCCGCCGGGATCGCGCCGAGGAGCGGCGCGCCCGCCGCCTCCGGCAGGTCCGCGAGGTTGCACCGGGCGGCGAGGCCGGGGTCGGCCGGCCAGCTGCCGACCACCACGCCCAGCTGCTCGATGCCCCGGGCACGCAGTGCCTCCGCCGTCAGGGCGGTCGAGTTGAGCGTGCCGAGCCCGGCCGGCGCCACCACGAGCACCGGCGCGCCGAGCAGCCCCGCCGCGTCCGCGAGCGTGCCGCCGTCCTCGTCGAAGCGCACGAGCAGCCCGCCCGCGCCCTCGACGAGCACCAGGTCGTGCTCCTCCGCCAGCTTCCGGGCCGCCTCGGCGACCTCGTCCGGCCGCACCGGCGCCATCCCGGCCCGCCGGGCCGCGGTCCCCGGCGCCAACGGCTCGGGGAACCGGCCCAGTTCCGCCCCCGTGACCGCCCCGGAGAGACGCACGACCTCGTCGGCGTCCCCGGCCTCGCCCGGCGCGATGCCGGTCTGGGCGGGCTTGAGCACGGCGACGGAACGCCCGGCGGCGGTGGCCACCGCGGCGAGCGCGGCGGTCACGATCGTCTTGCCGATCTCGGTGCCGGTGCCGGTGACGACGATGACGGTCATGGGGGTGGAGCCTTTCCTTGTACGTACCCGCGGAGCCGCTCAGCCCGCCGCGGCCGCCGCCCGGACCGCCGCGCAGATCCGCGCCACGTCCTCGTCGCCCGTCACGAACGGCGGCATCGTGTAGATCAGGTCGCGGAACGGGCGCAGCCACACGCCCTCGCGGACGGCGGCGCGGGTGGCGGCGGTCATGTCGACCTCGTGGTCGAGCTGGACCACGCCGATCGCGCCGAACACCCGCACGTCCCGGACCCCGGGCAGCGCGGCGGCCTCGGCGAGACCCTCGCGAAGTCCCGCCTCGATCCGCTTGACCTCGACCTGCCAGTCCTGGCCGAGCAGCAGGTCCACCGAGGCCAGGGCCACGGCGGAGGCCAGCGGATTGCCCATGAAGGTCGGGCCGTGCGCGAGCACCGGCACCTCGCCGCGCGAGATGCCGTCCGCGACCCGGCTCGTGCAGAGCGTGGCCGCCATCGACAGATAGCCGCCGGTCAGCGCCTTTCCGAGACACATCACATCGGGGGAGACCCCGGCGTGGTCGGCGGCGAACAGCGCGCCGGTGCGCCCGAAGCCGGTCGCGATCTCGTCGAAGACCAGAAGCACGTCGTGCGCGTCGCAGGCCTCCCGCAGCACCCGCAGATACTCCGGGCTGTGGAAGCGCATGCCGCCCGCGCCCTGCACCACCGGCTCCACGATCACCGCGGCCAGCTCGTCGGCGTGCCGCCCGATCGCCTCGCGCAACCCCTCGGCGTACGACTCCTCGTACTCCGCCGGCGGCGCGTCCACGAAGACCTGCTTCTGGAGCACCCCCGACCAGAGCTCGTGCATGCCGCCCTCGGGGTCGCAGACGGACATCGGCTGCCAGGTGTCGCCGTGGTAGCCGCCCCGCCAGGTCAGCAGCCGCCGCTTGGCCGGCCGGCCGAGCGAGCGCCAGTACTGCAGGCACATCTTCGCGGCGACCTCGACCGAGACCGAACCGGAGTCGCTGAGGAAGACGTGCCGCAGCGGCTCCGGGGTGATCTCCACCAGGCGGGCGGCGAGCCGCACGGCCGGTTCGTGGGTGAGCCCGCCGAACATCACATGGCTCATCCGGTCCAGCTGGCCGCGCGCGGCCTCGTTGAGCACCGGGTGGTTGTAGCCGTGTACGGCCGACCACCAGGAGGACATGCCGTCGACCAACTCGGCGTGCCCCTCGGCGGGTTCGGCGAGCCGGAGCCTCACCCCGGACGCGGACGCGACGACCAGCGGTTCCGTACGGCCGGGCATCGGGCCGTACGGGTGCCAGACGTGCGCCCGGTCCAGGGCGAGGAGTTCGGTGGTCCCGGTGTCACGCATTCGGCGCGAGGTCCGTACCGGCGCCGCGACGGCGCACCGCCACCAGGTCCGTGCGCGCGCCCGACGCGTCGGCCGGGGCCGCCGCGTCCTCGGCCGCCGCGTCCTGCTCGGTGGTCCCGGCGTGCCCGCCGCACGGACCGCAGCCGCCCCCGGCCTCCGCGTGCGAGCCGCAGCCGCCCCCGGCCTCCGCGTGCGAGCCGCAGCCCGCGCCCGCCGCCGCGGCGGCGACGTCCGCCCGGTGTGCGGGCAGCGTGGTGGTGCCCGCGCCCTCGACCTCGAAGCCGGCGTCCGCGATCATGTCCAGGTCGGCCTTGCCGGCCTGGCCCTCGCTGGTCAGGTAGTCGCCCAGGAAGATCGAGTTCGCGATGTTCAGGGCCAACGGCTGCATGGACCGCAGGTGCACCTCGCGGCCGCCCGCGATCCGGACCTCCACGTCGGGGCAGACGAACCGCACCATCGCGAGGATCCGCAGACAGCGCTGCGGGGTGAGGTTCCACTCCTTGGCGAGCGGGGTGCCCTCGAAGGGGATGAGGAAGTTGACCGGCACCGAGTCCGAGTCCAGCTCGCGCAGCGCGAACACCACGTCGACCAGGTCCTCGTCGGTCTCGCCCATGCCCGCGATCAGACCCGAGCAGGCGGACAGACCCGCGCCGTGCGCCTTCTGCACGGTGTCCACCCGGTCCGCGTAGGTGTGGGTGGTGGTGATCTCGCCGTACGTGCCCTCGGACGTGTTCAGGTTGTGGTTGTACGCGTCGGCGCCGGCCTCCTTCAGGCGCTCGGCCTGGCCGTCGGAGAGCAGCCCGAGGCAGGCGCAGACCTCCACGCCCTCGTTCTGTTCCTTGATCGCCTCGATGGTCCTGCCGACCCGCTCCACGTCCCGGTCCGTCGGCCCGCGGCCGCTCGCCACCAGACAGACCCGCTTGGCGCCGCCCGCGACACCGGCCGCCGCCGCGGCCGAGGCCTCGTCGGGCTTGAGCCAGGAGTACTTGAGGATCCCGGCGGTCGAGCCGAGCCGCTGCGAACAGTAGGAGCAGTCCTCGGGGCACAGGCCGGACTTCAGATTGACGAGATAGTTGAGCTTCACCCGTCGCCCGAACCACTGGCGGCGCACCTTGCCGGCGGCACTCACCACATCGAGCAGGTCGTCGTCGGAGGTCGCCAGCACGGCGAGCGCTTCTTCACGGGTCGGCGACTCGCGCCGCAGCCCCTTCTCCACCAGCGTGTTCAGCAGGTCCATAAGGGCTGATCCTGGCCTACGGCACACCCCCTGGCCAAGGAGGATCCGAACAAACGACGCCGATCGAGGTGTGTGCATGGCCACATCCTGACCTCGGCCGGTTCCGGTTAGGGTCTGTGCGCTGCCTACAAAAGGACCCGCCATGCCGCCGTATGCCGAGGACCCGTCGGACCCCGCCGCGGGGACGGGCCCGCGCCCGGCCGCCTTCGACTGGACCGAGACGGCGGCCCGGCAGCGCGCGGCGGCCGGACTGGTGCGCACGCTGCGGCCCCGCGCCGCCGAGTCCGAACTCCTCGACCTCGCGAGCAACGACTACCTGGGCCTGACCCGCCGCCCCGAGATCACCGAGGCCGCCGCCGAGGCCGCCCTCCGCTGGGGCGCCGGCGCCACCGGCTCGCGCCTGGTCACCGGCTCCACCCGGCTGCACGCCCGGCTCGAACGGGAGCTCGCCGACTTCTGCGGCTTCGAGGCGGCGCTCGTCTTCTCCTCCGGCTACGCGGCCAACCTGGCGGCGCTCACCGCGCTGTCCGTGCGCGACGGCCTGATCGTCTCCGACGCCGACAACCACGCCTCCATCGTCGACGGCTGCCGGCTGGCCCGGGCCGAGACGACGGTCGTGCCGCACGCCGACCCGCGGGCGGTCGCCAAGACGCTGGCCGCCCACCCCGGCCGCCCGGCCCTCGTGGTCAGCGACGCGGTGTTCTCGGTGGACGGCGACAGGGCACCGCTCGCCGCTCTCGCCACCGCCTGCCGCGAGCACGGAGCCGGTCTGGTCGTCGACGACGCCCACGGCTTCGGCGTGCTCGGCGACGGCGGGCGCGGCACCCTCCACGAGGCGGGCCTCGCCGGTGACCCCGACGTGGTCGCGACCCTCACCCTGTCCAAGTCCCTGGGCAGCCAGGGCGGCGCGGTGCTCGGCCCGGCCCGGGTGATCGAGCACCTGGTCAACGCCGCCCGTACCTTCATCTTCGACACCGGACTCGCCCCCGCGGCGGCCGGCGGCGCCCTCGCGAGCCTGCGCCTCATCGGAGCCGAGCCCGCCCTCCCGGCCCGCGCCGGCACCGTCGCCCTGACCCTGCACCGGCTGCTCACCGCCGCCGGACTGACCGCCGCGCGCCCCGACGCGGCCGTCGTCTCGGTACGCGCCCCGGGCCCGGAGGAGGCCCTGCGCTGGGCCGCCGACTGCCGCGAACTCGGCCTCGGCGTGGGCTGCTTCCGGCCCCCGTCGGTGCCCGACGGCATCTCCCGGCTGCGTCTGACGGCCCGCGCGGACCTCACCGACGCGGAGATCGAGCGCGCGGTGGCGACGATCGTACGGACGGCCCCGCCCGGCGCGCTCTGACGAGCGGGCGATCCGGTCGCCCGTCGGACGGTTCACCGCTTCGGGCGACAGATATCCGTATATCTGGTGGATCGGCGCACGGCGCGGTGACTTCGGTGGCAGGCTGACGCGCAGTGCATTCCGGGCGTGGCCCGGTGGGAGAAGGACGGCGTCGCATGGCAGACCACCAGGAAGCAACCGTCACGCTGCCGAGCGACCCCGCCTCGGTCTCCGCCGCGCGGCGGTACGTCGCGGAGGTGCTCGCCTCCTGGGGGCTCGACGGCGCGACCGACACGGCGGACGCCGTCCGGCTGATCGTCTCGGAGCTGGCGACCAACGCGGTGCTGCACACCTTCGGCCAGTCGCCCACCTTCACCGTCGACGTGCGTCTGGAGCGTGACGAGCAGCTGCACATCGGGGTCACCGACAGCCACCCCCGCTGGCCGCGCCGCCTTCCGGCGGCCGTGCAGCAGGACAACGGGCGGGGGATGGTGATCATCCGCTCCCTGACGAAGGAGGCGGGCGGCCGGCTCTCGGTGACCCCGACGGCGGAGGGCGGCAAGACGGTGTGGATCAACCTGCCGTGGACGGCTGCGCTGACCCAGGCCTGACCTCCCGGCGGTCCGGTACCGCCGGCGCGGGCCCGACCTCCCGGCGGTCCGGGCGGGTCACTTGACCCGGCCGTAGTAGACCTTCGAGGTCCAGATCTTGTCGAGCTTCACCCAGGACCCGGTCTTGGGTGAGTGCCAGATCTTGTTGCTACCCGCGTAGATCCCGACGTGGTACACGCTCCCGCGGGAGTGGAAGAACACCAGGTCGCCCACCTGCCGGCTCGACGCGGCGATGTGCCGGGTCTTGTTGTACTGCTGCTGCGCGGTGCGGGGCAGCGTCTTGCCCGCCTGCTTGTACGAGTAGAGCGTGAGGCCCGAGCAGTCGAAGCGGCTGGGGCCGGCGGCTCCGTACTTGTAGGGCGCCCCCTTCTTGGAGGCGGCGACGTTCAGCGCCTTGCCCGCGTAGGAGGTCGCCGCCTGGGCCTCTGGCACCGCTCCCGGTGCGAGGAGCGTGCCGCCGACGGCGGCGAGGGTGAGAGCCGAGACGGCTCCGGCCCGGGACAGCAGGGACGGGACATGCATCTGCGCAGTCATGCGCAACCCTTCGTCAGCCGCCTGCGAAGGATGACCTGTCGGGTTCGGGCTGGCGAAGATGCCCGGCCGCGGCTGCGGCTTCACCCCGAGGGTCGCCCCGTACTGCTCGGGCGGCCCGTGTTGCTCGGGTCCTCCACTCCTGCCGGTCCACTCCTGTCGACCAGACGTCCGGGACGGCGGCAGGACTCGGCGTCCGCCCGGACCGCCCCGCCGTGGGTGGCGGGGGCTTGTCGTCGACAGGGATCTTGACCCACACCGAGGGCGAAAACCGAGCCGAAACGGCGATATGTGAGGCTCCTCACGACTGATCCATTCGGGTGGACAGTCAGGTTTCGCGATCGTCAGAGGTTTGGCCCACGAGCCGTTCACCAGCGACAGGACGCCCGATTCCGCCAGATGCGTACACCTGTTGCGCAACTCACCTGAGCTCCATGTCGATTCGTCGACTACGCCGAAAGGGGGAGCGATTCTGCGGTCCCCGTGCCCCGTGTGGACCTCGACACGACACGCTCAGGTGTCAACTCGCCCTCTCCCCGGGCAGGGTGACGCGGCCCGAGCGCCGCTCACCGTCCAACACCCTTAGCGCACGCGCCAATGTGTCCACGTGCACCTCGCTCTCGCCCCGCAGATGCATGAGCGTCAGCGCGTCCCGGAGCGCCGTCGCCCGTCCGACCAGGGCCTGGGCCGCGCGCAGCGCCCCATAGGTATGCGAGGTCCTGGATGGATTGATCCTCCCCAGCAGATCGACGACTTCGAGGTACGCGTCCACGAACTCGCCCTCGGCGCGCGTCAGCGCGGGCAGCGGCGGCAGCTCCGGCACCACGGCGGCCTCACTCCTCCCCGGCGCCGGCGGACGCCCGGCGGCTGCGAACGACGTGGTCCACCAAGCCGTACGCGAGGGCCGCCGGCGCGTCGAGCACGGTGGTGCGGTCCAGGTCGGTGTCGATCCGCTCCCGGTCCCGACCGCTGTGGGCGGCGAGCATTCCGGCGATCAGCTCGCGCTGGCGCAGCAATTCCCGTGCCTGGAGGTCGAGATCGCTGGGCTGTCCCTGCAACGGCTCGTCGATCGAGGGCTGCTGGAGCACGATCCGGGCGCCCGGCAGGGCCAGCCGGCGGCCGGGCGAACCCGCCGCGAGCAGCACCGCGGCCGGCCCGACGGCCTGGCCGAGGCAGGTGGTCTCCACCTCGCAGGAGACCGTGCGGATCGTGTCGTACACCGAGGTCATGGCGCTCACCGAGCCGCCGGGGGAGTTGATGTAGAGGCTGATCACCTGGCCGGGTGAGGCGTAGTCGAGGTGCAGGAACTGTGCGATGACGTCGTTGGCCGAGGTCTCGTCGATCGGGGTGCCCAGGAAGACGACCCGCTCCTGGAGCAGCTTGGAGTAGGGGTCGAGGGTGCGGGTTCCGAAGCTCGTGCGCTCGGTGAACTCCGGAAGGACGTACCGCATGGTGCTCCGCGTGCTGTCGTGCATGACGCTCCTCCTTCTGTAAAAAATGTACAGGACGTACAGACCGTAAGATGAGGAGCATGACTTACGAGATTCCGGTGACGCAAGCGCGCGCCGAGCTCGCGGACCTGATCAACCGCGTCGTGTACGGCGACGAGCGGGTGGTCGTCACCCGCCACGGCAAGCCGCTCGTCGCCCTGGTCTCCGCCGCCGACCTGGAGAGACTCGAGGCGCTGCGGGAGCCGGTCGAGGAGCCGGTGATCAGCTCGGTGTCGCGGATCGGCGGCTCGGCGTCCGCCGCGGGCGAACGGCGCAGGTTCGGCATCGCCGCCCACCACCAGGACCCCGGCGCGCCCCGGTCCTGAACAAGCGCTCGTTCAATGCCCGCGCAAAGCCTCAGTTAACGAGCCGGAAAAACTTCCGCCCTAACGTGCAGTCTCTGGCGCGGCGAACCGTCTCCGCAGGTCAACAGAGTGTTGAAGGTCGGTAGGGTCCGCTGCTGTCCGGGGCACCAAGCCCGGTGACGACAGTGAGGTGGAAGCGTGCGACTCAGCCCCCACGAGCAGGAACGCCTGCTCATCCATGTCGCGGCCGACGTGGCCGAGAAGCGCCGCGCCCGCGGTGTGCGGCTCAATCACCCCGAGGCCGTCGCCCTCATCACCTCGCATGTCCTCGAAGGCGCCCGCGACGGCCGGACCGTCGCCGAGCTCATGGCCTCCGGCCGCAAGGTGCTCACCCGCGACGAGGTCATGGACGGGATCCCCGAGATGATCCACGACGTCCAGGTCGAGGCCACCTTCCCGGACGGGACCAAGCTCGTCACCGTCCACGACCCCATCGTCTGAAGGCGGACCGCGACCCATGATCCCCGGCGAGATCCTCTACGGGGACGGGCCGGTGACCCTCAACGAGGGGCGCCCCGTCACCCGTCTCACCGTCCTCAACGCCGCCGACCGGCCCGTCCAGGTCGGCTCCCACTACCACTTCGCCGAGGCCAACCCCGGCCTCGACTTCGACCGCGCCGCCGCCCGCGGACTGCGCCTGAACATCGCCGCGGGCACCGCCGTCCGCTTCGAGCCGGGCATCCCCGTCGAGGTCGAGCTGGTGCCGATCGCCGGCCGCCGGATCGTGCCCGGTCTGCGTGGCGAGACCGCCGGACCCCTCGACGAGATCCGGACGAACGGAGACGCCCGTGCCTGAGCTGCACCGTGCCGTGTACGCCGACCTGTTCGGCCCCACCACCGGCGACCGGATCCGGCTCGCCGACACCGACCTGCTCGTCGAGATCGAGGAGGACCGCTCCGGCGGTCCCGGCCGCGCCGGCGAGGAGGCCGTCTTCGGCGGCGGCAAGGTCATCCGCGAGTCCATGGGGCAGGCCCGGGCCACTCGCGCCGAGGGCGCCCCCGACACCGTGATCACCGGTGCCGTCGTCATCGACCACTGGGGGATCGTCAAGGCCGACATCGGCATCCGCGACGGCCGCATCACCGCTCTCGGCAAGGCCGGCAACCCCGACACCATGGACGGGGTGCACCCGGAGCTCGTCATCGGCCCGGAGACGGAGGTGATCGTCGGCAACGGCCGGATCGTCACCGCCGGAGCCGTCGACACCCATGTCCACTTCATCTCGCCGACCGTCGTCGACCAGGCCCTCGCCACCGGTGTGACCACCCTCGTCGGCGGCGGCACCGGACCGGCCGAGGGCACCAAGGCCACCACCGTCACTCCCGGCCCCTGGCACATGGCCCGGATGTTCGAGGCCCTCGACACCTTCCCGGTCAACATCGGGCTGCTCGGCAAGGGCAACACCATGTCCCGGGAGGCCATGCACTCCCAACTGCGCGGCGGCGCCCTCGGGTTCAAGATCCACGAGGACTGGGGGGCCACCCCCGCCGTGATCGACGCCTGCCTCGGCGTCTGCGAGGAGACCGGCGCCCAGCTCGCCGTTCACACCGACACCCTCAACGAGGCCGGGTTCGTCGGCGACACCCTCGCCGCCGTCGCCGGCCGCACCCTGCACGCGTACCACACCGAGGGCGCGGGCGGCGGGCACGCCCCGGACATCATCACCGTGGTCTCCGAGCCGCACGTACTGCCCAGCTCGACCAACCCCACCCGGCCGCACACCGTCAACACCATCGAGGAACACCTCGACATGCTGATGGTCTGCCACCACCTCAACCCGGCCGTCCCGGAGGACCTCGCCTTCGCCGAGTCCCGGATCCGGCCCTCGACCATCGCCGCCGAGGACGTCCTGCACGACCTCGGCGCCATCTCGATGATCTCCTCGGACTCCCAGGCCATGGGCCGCATCGGCGAGGTGATCATGCGGACCTGGCAGACCGCCCACGTCATGAAGAAGCGGCGCGGCGCGCTGCCCGGCGACGGCGCCGCCGACAACCACCGGGCCCGCCGCTATGTCGCCAAGTACACGATCAACCCGGCCGTCGCCCAGGGCATGGGCCACCTCATCGGCTCCGTCGAACCCGGCAAGCTCGCCGACCTGGTGCTGTGGGAGCCCGCCTTCTTCGGCGTCAAGCCGCTCGTCGTCCTCAAGGGCGGCCAGATCGCGTACGCGCAGATGGGCGACGCCAACGCCTCCATCCCCACCCCCCAACCCGTGCTGCCCCGGCCGATGTTCGGCGCGCTGGGGAAGGCCGCCGCGGCCGGCTCCGTCAACTTCGTCGCCCAGGCGGCGATCGAGGACGACCTGCCCCAGCGGCTCGGCCTGCACAAGGAGTTCACCGCCATCGGCTCCACCCGCCGGATCACCAAGGCCGACATGCGCGAGAACGACGCCCTGCCCCGGGTCGAGGTCGACGCCGACACCTTCACGGTGACCATCGACGGCGAACCGGTCGAACCGGCACCCGCCGCCGAACTTCCCATGGCCCAGCGTTACTTCCTCTTCTGATGACGCGATCGGCTCTCCTCGTGCTCGCCGACGGGCGGTTCCCCGCCGGCGGGCACGCCCACTCCGGCGGCGCCGAGGCCGCAGTCAAGGCCGGGCGCATCCGTGACGCCGCCGGGCTCGAAGCCTTCTGTCTCGGGCGGCTGCACACCACCGGCCTCACCTCGGCCGCCCTCGCCGCCGCCGCGACCCTCGGCGCCGATCCGCACGCCCTCGACGAGGCCGCCGACGCCCGCACCCCGTCACCCGCCCTGCGGGCCGCGAGCCGGCGCCTCGGCCGGCAGCTGATGCGGGCCGCCCGCGCCGCCTGGCCCGGACCCGAACTCGACCGGCTCGCCGCCGCGTTCCCGCGCGGCGCCCACCAGCCGATCGTGCTCGGCACCACCGCCCGGGCCGCCGGACTCGGCCCCGAGGACGCCGCGCACTGTGTCGCGTACGAGACGGTCGGCGGCCCCGCGACCGCGGTGGTCCGCCTGCTCGGCCTCGACCCCTTCCAGGCCACCGGCGTCCTGGCCCGGCTCGCGCCGGAGCTCGACGCGGTGGCCGCCCGTGCGACCGAGGCCGCCGACGCCGCGCTCCGTGAGGGCCTGGACGCGCTGCCCGCCGCGTCCGCGCCGCTGCTCGATCTCACCGCCGAGCAGCACGCGTCCTGGCCCGTCCGCCTCTTCGCCTCCTGAGAACCCTGGAGTCCCCCCATGCACCTCGACCACTCCCACGAGCACACGCCCGCCGTCTCCGCCGACGCCCACCGGCCGGACGGCACCCGCCGAGCCCTGCGGATCGGCCTCGGCGGCCCCGTGGGCTCCGGCAAGACCGCCACCGTCGCCGCCCTCTGCCGCGCCCTGCGCGACACGCTCTCCCTCGCCGTCGTCACCAACGACATCTACACCCGGGAGGACGCCGAGTTCCTGCTCCGCGAGGCCGTCCTGCCGCCCGAGCGGATCACCGCCGTCGAGACCGGCGCCTGCCCGCACACCGCGATCCGCGACGACATCTCCGCCAACCTCGAAGCCGTCGAGGACCTGGAGGAGAGCGTCGGCCCGCTCGACCTCGTGCTCGTCGAGTCCGGCGGCGACAACCTCACCGCCACCTTCTCCAAGGGCCTCGTCGACGCCCAGATCTTCGTCATCGACGTGGCCGGCGGCGACGACATCCCGCGCAAGGGCGGCCCCGGCGTCACCACCGCCGACCTCCTCGTGATCAACAAGACCGACCTCGCCCCGTACGTCGGCTCCGACCTGGAGCGGATGGCCCGGGACGCGAAGGAGCAGCGCGGCGAACTGCCCGTCGCCTTCACCTCGCTCCGCTCCGAGCAGGGCGTAGCCCCCGTCGCCGACTGGGTCCGCGAGCGGCTCGCCGCGTGGACCGCGTGAACGACCGCACGGGCCTCACCGCGAGCGCGCGGATCGTCGCCGCCCCCGGCGGCTCCCTGCCCGTCCTGGAGAGCGACGGGCCGCTCGCCCTGCGCCGCACCCGCGCCACCGGCCCGCACACCCGGGTCACCGTCGTCGGCGCGATGAGCGCCCCGCTCGGCGGCGACCGGCTCCGCCTGGAGGCGGAGGTACGGGACGGGGCGCGGCTGCTCGTCGACTCCGCCGCCGCGACCGTCGCCCTGCCCGGCCGGACCGGCGCCCCCGCCTCGTACGAGATCGGGCTCACCGTCGGAGCCGGGGCCGAACTGCGCTGGCTGCCCGAGCAGTTGGTGTGCGCCACCGGTTCCGTGCTGCGGATGCGCACCACCGTCGACCTCGACCCCACGGCACGCCTCGTGCTCCGCGAGGAACAGGTCCTCGGCCGGCACCGGGAGGAACCCGGCACCCTCACCAGCCGGCTCACCGTCCGCCGCGCCGGACGCCCGCTGCTCGACCAGGAGCTCGGCTGCGGCCCGGGCGCGCCGGGCGGCTGGGACGGCCCCGCCGTGCTCGCCGGACACCGCGCCACCGGACAGCTCCTCGTCGTCGATCCGGAGTTCGCGGACAAGCCGGCCGAGACCCGGCTGTTGGGCGAGCACGCGGTGCTCGCCCCGCTCGCCGGCCCCGCCGTGCTCGTCACCGCCGTCGCCCCGGACGCCCTCGTCCTGCGCCGGGTCCTCGACGAGGCTCTGGGTTTATTCGCCCTGTTCTGAGTCGGATTGCGCTTCCTGTTCGGAGGTTCACCTCTGAGCGGTACACCCGTCACCGCTTATCGGTTCGGCAAAGAACACGTGTACGCCCTTTAACCCGAGGCCCTGTTGACGCGAGGATCCCCCGGACGACCCACACGGCGCTGTCAAGGGGGCGGCGCCCACCGAGGGGGAGGAACCACTTGCGACGTAGTGCAGTGCTCGGCTCTGCCGGCACTCTCATAGCGGGCACGCTGATGGCGACCGCGCTCGCCACTCCGGCGACCGCGCAGACCCGTCACAGCGGCGACGACGAGGCCCGCGGCGCTGCCGTGGCCGCCGCCCGCGCGGCGAAGGCCGGCATCGACTGGCAGGACTGTCCCGCCGACTGGGGCCTGGAGAAGCCCATCCAGTGCGGTTGGGTCACCGTCCCGGTCGACTACACCAAGCCCGACGGCAAGCAGATCAAGCTCGCCGTCGACCGCGCCCGCGCCACCGGCACGCCGCAGGAGAAGCAGGGCGCCCTGCTCTACAACCCGGGCGGCCCCGGCGGCTCCGGACTGCGCTTCCCGCGCCGTGTCACCACCAAGGCCCCGCTCTGGGTGAACACCGCCAAGGCCTACGACTTCGTCGGCTTCGACCCGCGCGGTGTCGGACACTCGGCGCCCATCTCCTGCGTCGACCCGACCGAGTTCGTCAAGGGCCCCAAGGCCGACCCGGTCCCGGACAGCGAGGCCGACAAGCTCGCCCAGCGCAAGCTGGCCGCCGAGTACGCCAAGGGCTGCGCCGAGAAGAGCGGCGACATGCTGCCCTACATGACGACCCGCAACACCGCGCGCGACCTCGACGTCATCCGGGCCGCGCTCGGCGAGAAGAAGCTCAACTTCATCGGCGTCTCCTACGGCACCTACCTCGGCGCCGTCTACGGCACCCTGTACCCGAGCCACGTCCGCCGCATGATCGTGGACAGCGTCGTGGACCCGTCCAAGAAGGAGATCTGGTACGGGGCCAACCTGAACCAGGACATCGCCTTCGAGGGCCGCCTCAAGGACTGGATGACCTGGGTCGCCCAGCACGACGACGCCTTCCACCTCGGCAAGTCCTACGCCGAGGTGCAGCAGCAGTGGGTGACCCTGCGCGCCGCCGCCAAGAAGGAGCCGCTCGGCGGCAAGGTCGGCCCGGCCGAGCTCATCGGCTTCTTCCAGAACGCCCCGTACTACGACTCCATGTGGGTCCCGGTCGCGGAGGCCTGGAGCGCCTACGCCGCGGGCGACCCGCAGCCGCTGATCGACTCGGCGGCGTCGGACCCGACCGACACCGCCGGCAACATCTCCGCGGAGAACGGCAACGCGGTCTACACGGCCGTCGAGTGCGCCGACGCGCCCTGGCCGACCAGCTGGAAGAAGTGGGACCGGGACAACTCGCGCCTGCACGAGCAGTACCCGTTCATGACCTGGGCCAACGCCTGGATGAACCTGCCCTGCGCCACCTGGTCCGCGCCGCGCCAGCGGCCGACCGAGGTGAAGACGGGCAAGGGTCTGCCGCCGGTGCTCATCGTCCAGTCCGAGCGTGACGCCGCCACCCCGTACGCCGGCGCCGTCGAGCTGCACAAGCGCTTCAAGGGCTCGCGCCTCATCACCGAGAAGAACGCCGGCTCGCACGGCGTCACCAGCCTGGTGAACGCCTGCATCAACCCGCGGGTCGAGACGTACCTGCTGACCGGCAAGGTCGACAGCGCCGACGTGACGTGCGAGCCGCACGCCACGCCGAAGCCGTGACACCCCGTCACACCCCGTAGGACCAGGAGGGGCGGTCGCCGGACGGCGACCGCCCCTCCGCCGTTCACGGATTCAGCCGCGTGAGGCCAGCCAGGCGTCCTCGGCCGCGTAGTCGAAGAAGTCGACGCCGTACTTCACGAGACCGGGGAAGGCCTGCCGCCAGTCCTTCTCCGCGACCGTCGCGGCCAGGAACTGGATCGTGCCGGGCAGCGACTCCGCGTACGAGGCCACCACCGGCCGGTAGCCCAGCTCCCGCTCCGCCGCCGCCATGTCGGCGACCATCGGACGCGGCGTGGTCCACGGCGTGTAGCCGACCCAGTCCTTCCCGGGCGGCCCGTCGAACAGGATCGTCTCGCTGGTCACCCCCATCGCCGCGTCGATCGCCGCACCGATCTCGGCCACGCTCGGCGCCTCCGGGTCGGCCCCGTTGAGCACGCGCGTGCCCGGGTTCGAGGCCGCGAGCCGGATCAGCTCGGCCAGGTTGTCCACGTGCACCGGATGGAACACGGACCGGCCGCCCTCGGCGAGGATCCGCACCGGCCGCCCGTCCAACGCCCGCTTGACGAACCACAGTTCGCGCGGACCCGGGCTGTACGGGCCGTGCACGGCCGTCGCGCGGAGCACCGTCGTCGGCAGCCTGTCGCCCGCCCCGAGCACCTCCTGCTCCAGGGCCACCTTCCGGGTGCCGTAAGAGGAGTCGCCCGGCGCGACCGTCCGCCAGGTCTCCGGGATCGGCACCGGGTACAGCGGGAAGCCGTCCGGCTCGTCCTGCGTGTCGAAGTTCCGTCCCTGCTCGTCCTCGTAGACCGCCGCGCTGGAGATCACCACCGCCGAACCGATCCGGTCCGCCAGGCCGGTCAGCTGCCGCCCGTGCCCGGCGTCGAAGGCCACCACGTCCACCAGGACGTCCGTCCCGGCGCCGAGCGCCGCCGCGAGCGCCCCCTCCTCACCCCGGTCCACCCGCACCGTGCGGACCTCCGCACCCCACCCTTCGTCCCGCACGCCCCGGCGCGAGGCGGCGGTCACCTCCCATCCGTCCGCGACGAGCGCCCGCACGGCCGCCCGCCCGATCTGTCCCGTCGCTCCCAGCACGAACGCGTTTCCCTTGGTCATGCGGGGGACGCTACGACCCGCCGGCGGGCCCGCCCAGCCGCTTTCGCCGTGCGCGGATCCGCCGACAGCGTGCGGCGATCGGGAACCTCCGGACCCCGCGGCCTGCTAGGAGCCCCCGCCCGCCTTCACCTTCGCCGCGTACTCGTCCACGTACTCCTGCCCGGACAGGCGCATGATGGCGTACATGATCTCGTCGGTGACCGCGCGGACCGCCGCCTTCTCGTCGGCGAGGCCCGCGTAGCGGGAGAAGTCCAGCGGCTCGCCGAAGCGGATGGTGACCCGGCGGATCCGCGGCAGCACCCGGCCCGGCGGCTGGATCTCGAAGGTGCCGAGCATCGCGCACGGGACCACCTTCACCCCGGCCGTCAGAGCCATCACCGCGACCCCCACCTTGCCCTTGTAGAGGCGCCCGTCGTGCGAGCGGGTGCCCTCCGGGTAGATGCCGAGCAGCTCGTCCTTCGCGAGCACGCCGAGACCCTCGCGGATCGCCGCCCGGCCCGCCTCCTTGCCCGAGCGGTCCACCGGGATCTGGCCCGCGCTGCGGAAGAACGCGGCCGTCAGCCGGCCCTTCAGACCCGGACCCGTGAAGTACTCCTGCTTCGCCAGGAAGGTGATCCGGCGGCTCAGCACCACCGGCATCAGGAAGTGGTCCGAGAAGGACAGATGGTTCCCGGCGACGATCGCCGCACCCTCCTCCGGAATGTGCTCCAGCCCCTCCACCCGCGGCCGGAACAGCAGCTTGAGCAGCGGCCCGAGCAGCACGTACTTCAGCACGTAGTAGAACATCCGAGACCCCCTTTCCTGCCTTTGTAACCAAGGCCGCCCGCGTGGTCCACTGGTGGGGAGGAACTTGACCATGACAGGCGCGCGCGGGCACAGAGGTCCCGGCGCCGCCGCCACCGCCGTACTGTGCGCCGTGACGGCCGCCGGACTGTACGGCTGCTCCGGCTCGGGCCCGTCGGAGACACCGCCGGCACCGACCCGCACACCCGCGCCCGCCACCCCGCCCGTCGGCATCTCGCCGCTCACCGGGCTGCCCGCCCGGTCCGGCCCCGTGCTCGCCGTGAAGATCGACAACGTGCCCGCCGCCCGCCCGCACACCGGCCTCGCCGCGGCCGACCTCGTCTACGTCGAGCAGGTGGAGTCCGGCCAGACCCGGCTGATGGCCGTCTACTCCTCCCGGCCGCCGGAACTCGTCGGCCCGGTCCGCAGCGCCCGTGAGTCCGACCTCGCCCTGCTGCGCCAGTTCGGCAGCCCCGTCCTCGCCTACTCGGGCGCGCAGAGCGCGCTCACCCCGCTGCTCAAGGCCGCGCCGCTGCACCTGGTCTCCGAGGGCACCACCCCCGGCGCCTTCCGGCGCGACCCGGCCCGCAGCGCTCCGCACAACCTGTACGTGCGGCCCGCCCGCGCCCTCGCCACCGCGCCGGACGCCACCCACGCCAAGGACATCGGCTTCCGCTTCGGCCCGGCCCCGGGAGACGGAACCCCGGTCAACAGCCGCACCGTGCGCTTCCCCGCCGCTCGCTACACGTTCACCTGGGCGCCCGAGGCGAAGGCCTGGCACGTCGCCATGGACGGGCGCGCGGACGGTCCGCTCGCACCGGCCACCGTCGTGGTGCAGCACGTCACCGTGCGGGCCTCGCGCTTCCACGACTTCCTGGGCGCCGTCTCCCCGTACACCGTCACCACCGGTTCCGGTACGGCGGAGGTGCTGCGCGACGGGCGGGCGTATCCGGCCCGCTGGAGCCGTCCGGACGAGGACCGGGGCACGACCTTCACCACCCCGGAGGGGGCGCCGCTGAACTTCGCGCCGGGCCAGGTGTGGGTGCTGCTGACGGGGACGGGCTGAGCCTCAGGAGTGCGGTTTGGGGCGACGGGGTCGTACGGGCCGGGCGTGCGGCTCGCCGGCGTCCGCGGCGGCCATCCCGATGGTGGCCACGCCGAGCACCACCCAGCCGAACCAGAGCCAGCCGCTGCTGCCGAGCGCCACCGTGTAGGTGGTGATCAGCACCAGGGCGGCGAAGGTGATCACACCCATCGTCTTCGTGGGACCGGACATCATCGCTCCGCCCTCCTCCACCTCCCGCCCATCGTGACCCCGGAGGAGGGGCGCGCGCCATACCTCGGACGCGCTGTCGTACGCCCGTCGCGCTCTGTGCGCGGGAACGGTGCGGGAATGTGGCGGGAGCGTGCGCGGGAACTACCGTCCGCGTGTCTGGAGCGAGGCCAGGTACGCGTTGTACGCCTCCAGCTCCTTGTCGCCGTCCCGGTCCGCGGCCCGGTCCTTGCGGGCCGCCTGCCGCTGCTCGGAGTGGTACCACTGGTAGGTCAGCGCGATCAGCACGAGCACGGACGGGATCTCGCTGAACGCCCAGGCGATGCCGCCGGCCGCCTGCTGGTCGGCGAGGGCGTCGATGCCGAGCGAGGCCGGCGGGTTCGTGTACACCTCGACCAGCGGCTCGCCGGCCATCATCATGGCGATGCCGAAGAAGGCGTGGAACGGCATGCCGGCGAACAGCTCCAGCATCCGCATCACATAGCCCGGCCGGTGCGGACCCGGGTCGACTCCCATGATCGGCCAGAAGAACACCAGGCCCACCGCGAGGAAGTGGATCATCATCGCGACATGACCGGTCTTGGAGCCCATCAGGAAGTCGAAGAGCGGCGAGAAGTACAGCGCGTACAGGCTCGCGATGAACATCGAGATGGTGAACGCCGGGTGCGTGATGATCCGCATGTACCGGCTGTGCAGCAGCTTGAGCAGCAGCTCGCGCGGGCCCAGGGACCCCCGGCCGGCCACCGGCAGCGCCCGCAGCGCCAGCGTCACCGGCGCGCCGAGCAGCAGCAGGATCGGCGACAGCATGGAGATCACCATGTGCTGCACCATGTGCACGCTGAACATGACCATGCCGTAGTCGTTCAGCCTGGTGCACATCACCAGTGCGATGGTCAGCACGCCCACCGTGAAGAACACCGTCCGGCCGACCGGCCAGGCGTCCCCGCGCCTCCGCAGCCGCGCCACGCCCCAGCCGTAGAGGCCGAGCCCGACGACACAGCCGATCAGGAAGAACAGGTCGGGGGAGAACTCCAGGCCCCGCCCCAGCGTGAACGGCGGCAGATCCATGGGCATGCCGTGCCCGCTGTGATCCATTTATCTACTCCTGGCGCCCGATTCGCGCTGTTGTCGCGCTTGATGTCCGGACCAGACTAGAACCGCCCCCGGCCGCGATCGCGACCGGGGGCGGTTCGTGGCGAGGAAGCCCCCGCGCGGTCTCCGTCAGAGCACGTTCTCCGCCTCGGCGTAGCGGTCGGCCGGGACCGTCTTCAGGGTCTCCACGGCCTGCGCGAGCGGCACCAGCTCGATGTCCGTGCCGCGCAGCGCCGTCAGCTTGCCGAAGTCGCCGCGGTGCGCCGCCTCGACCGCGTGCCAGCCGAAGCGGGTGGCGAGGACCCGGTCGTACGCGGTGGGGGTGCCGCCGCGCTGGACGTGGCCGAGGATCACCGGGCGGGCCTCCTTGCCGAGCCGCCGCTCCAGCTCCACGGAGAGCTGGTTGGCCACGCCGGTGAAGCGCTCGTGGCCGTAGATGTCGGTGCCGGCGGTCTTGAAGTCCATCGAGCCGTCCTCGCGCGGCTTGGCGCCCTCGGCGACCACGACGATCGCGAAGCGCTTGCCGTCCTCGAAGCGGGCGCCGACCCGGGCGGTCAGCTCGTCGATGTCGAAGGGACGCTCGGGCACCACGATGGCGTGCGCGCCGGCCGCCATGCCGGACTGCAGGGCGATCCAGCCGGTGTGCCGGCCCATCACCTCGACGACCAGACAGCGCTGGTGGGACTCGGCGGTGGTCTTTAGCCGGTCCAGGGCCTCGGTGGCGACGGTCACGGCGGTGTCGAAGCCGAAGGTGACGTCGGTGGAGGCGATGTCGTTGTCGATGGTCTTCGGGACGCCCACGATCGGCAGCCCGGCCTCGGAGAGCAGGTTCGCCGCCTTGAGGGTGCCCTCGCCGCCGATCGGGATGATCGCGTCGATGCCGAGGTCGGCGACATGACCCTTGGCCCGCTCCACGCCGTCGACGAGGTGGGCCGGCTGGACCCGGGAGGAGCCGAGGATGGTGCCGCCGCGGGCGAGGATGCCGCCCACCGCGTCGAGGTCGAGCTTGCGGTAGTCCGCCTCCAGGAGGCCCTTCCATCCGTCGTGGAAGCCGATGACCTCGTCACCGTGGTCGACGACGGCGCGGTGCACGACGGACCGGATGACGGCGTTCAGACCGGGGCAGTCTCCGCCGGAGGTGAGCACAC
Source organism: Streptomyces sp. NPDC051909 (assembly GCF_040681095.1). Lineage (NCBI taxonomy): Bacteria > Bacillati > Actinomycetota > Actinomycetes > Kitasatosporales > Streptomycetaceae > Streptomyces > Streptomyces sp. NPDC051909. The sequence goes on from NZ_JBFAYA010000011.1 coordinate 141,871, forward strand.
CAATGCGCATAGCCCAAAAACCTTTGCAACGTGGGCCGACTCCCGGACCACGTCGTCCGGCTGGATCCCCGCCACCCTATCGGTGGAAAGTGGCGGGGCCGAACCGGATGTCCGCAGATTGGACACCGTCTTTACTTACGAATCCAATGTGCGCTAGCCCGCTCAGACGTGCGGGCCTGGTGGAGCGTCAGGCGGGCTGCGAGGCCGCCGTGATGCGCTCGGCGCGCAGCGCCTCGTACCACCGGTCGTCGGTCGGCGGCAGCGCGTTGACGTCGAGCGCCAGCTTCAGCATCAGGTCCGCGATCTGCGGGTTCCGCGCCATGACCGGGCCGTGCATGTACGTGCCGAAGACCGTGTCGTTGTACGCGCCCTCGGTGCCGTCGCCGGTGCCGTTGCCGTTGCCGAACACGGTCCGGGCGAACGGGCGGGCGGTCGGGCCGAGGTGGGTGACGCCCTGGTGGTTCTCGAACCCGGTGAGCTGGGGCAGGCCGAGCCGCGGGTCGATGTCGGCGAGCACGTCGCCGACGCAGCGGGCGCCCTCGCCGCGGACCGTGGTCACGTCGAGCAGGCCGAGGCCCGGCTCGCGCTCGCCCAGGTCGTTGATGAATTCGTGGCCCAGGATCTGGTAGCCGGCGCACACCGAGAAGATGATCGCGCCGTTGGCCGCCGCGCGGTTCAGACCGCCGTCGCGGCGCAGCCGCTCGGCCGCCAGCCGCTGCGGGCGGTCCTCGCCGCCGCCGACCAGGTAGATGTCGCCGGAGGTCGGGATGGGCTGGTCGCTGCGCACGTCGAGGCGCTCGACGCTGAGGCCGCGCTGACGGGCGCGGCGTTCGACGACGAGGACGTTGCCCTGGTCGCCGTAGGTGCTGAGGAGGTCCGGGTAGACCCAGACCACCCGCAGGCTGCTGTCACTCATGCTGCAAGTCCTTCTGCGAGTCGTGTCGGGGCCGGGGTCAGTTGCCGACGCGGCGGCGGACGTCCTGGAAGGCGGTGTAGTTGGCGATCAGCTCGATCTGCCCGGGCGGGGCCACCGTGACGGCCTCGTCGAGGGTCTCGCAGACCCGGAAGTCCACGCCCGCGACCTCCAGACGCACGGCCAGGTCCAGCTTGCGGTCGCCGATCACCATGATCGGGTGGCCGGCCAGGCGCCCGTAGTCCACGTCCCACAGCCAGGAGGTGTCCGTGCCGTCGGCGCCGCGGGCGTTGACGGAGAGGATCACCGGGGCGGGCGGCTGGTCGATCAGGGAAAACGTTTCGAGCCAGCCCGCCGGGTTCTTGGCCAGGAGGAGCCGCAGCTCACGGCCCTGGAAGGTGACCACGTCATAGCGGCCGGCGACGGCCTGCACCTGGTACATGCGCTCGAGGGCGACCTGCGGCGGCACCCCGAACACCGCGGCGACCGCGGCGGAGGTGGCGGCGTTGGCCTTGTTGGCGCGGCCGGGCAGCTGGAGCCGGATCGGCCAGGCGGAGCCGTGCGGGTCGAGCACGTGGTCGCCGTTGAGGGCCCAGCTCGGCGCGGGGCGGCGGAAGCCGCACTCGCCGCAGAACCAGTCGTCACCGGGCCGCTGCAGCACACCGCCGCAGGCGGGGCAGGACCAGGCGTCGTCCTTCCACTCCTGCCCGACGGCCACCCACACCACGTTGGGGGAGGAGGACGCGGCCCAGACGATCAGCGGGTCGTCGGCGTTGGCGATGATCACGGCCTTGCTGCCGTTGAGGCCCTCGCGCCACTTCTCGGCGAGCATCCGGGTCTCGGCGGCGCGGTCCAGCTGGTCGCGCGAGAGGTTGAGCAGCGCGATCGCCTTGGGCGAGGTGTCCCGGGCCACACCGGCCAGGTACTTCTCGTCGACCTCGATCACGGCGTACTTGGACTCCGAGCCGCCGGCCAGGGCGGAGGTGATACCGGCGGGCATGTTGGCGCCGAGCGCGTTCGACACCACCGGACCCGCGGCCCGCAGGGCCTCGGCGATCAGGCGGGTCGTGGTGGTCTTGCCGTTGGTCGCCGAGACGAGCACGACATCGAGGTGCTGCGCGAGCTGTCCCAGCAGATCGGGGTCGAGCTTCAGCGCCACCCGGCCGCCGATCACCGATCCGCTGCCGCGGCCGGCCGCACGCGACACCGCGGCGGCGGCCTTGCCCGCGGTCACGGCGAGCTTGGCGCGCGCCGACAGCGGCTCTGGATTAGCGGCGTTCCCTGACATCGTCCTTGTTCCTCCTTGCGTCGGTCCGGGCTCAGCCTATCGAGATCCGGCCAGCAGCCCGAACCGCGGCACCGCCGACCAGCCACATCGACCCCTGAACGTACCCTTGCGCCCATGCGAAACCGCCCGATCCCCGGCAGTTCCGGCCGCGTCCGGGGGATGACCCTCCTCGGCGCCCCCGTGCTGCACGCCCCCTGCGAGCCCGTGACCGACTTCGGCCCGGAACTCGCCCGGCTCGTCGAGGACATGTTCGCGACGATGTACGCGGCGAACGGCGTCGGCCTCGCCGCCAACCAGGTGGGCGAGGGGCTGCGGGTCTTCGTCTACGACTGCCCGGACGACGAGGACGTCCGGCACCTGGGCCATGTCGTGAACCCGCGCCTGGTCGAGGCCGACGGCGACGTGTTCCGCGGCCCCGAGGGCTGTCTGTCCCTCCCGGGCCTGGAGGCCCCGACCCCGCGCTACGACCACGCGGTCGTCGAGGGCGTCCGTGTCGACGGCACCCCGGTCCGCGTCGAGGGCACCGGCTTCTTCGCCCGCTGCCTCCAGCACGAATGCGACCACCTGGCGGGCGGCGTCTACGCGGACCTGGTGACGGGCTGGTCGCGGCGGAGACTGCTGCGGAAGATCCGCAAGGAGCCGTGGGGACAGGGAGGCGTGGAGGTGCTGGAGGGCTGATTTCTTTGAGGCCTCGGCTCTGGTCGTGGGCACCCCGGTCAGGCCGGCGGGCAGAGCCTCTCAGAAACCGGGCCCGTCGGCGCGGTCCTGGGCTTGGGCCAGGCGGCCCCAGAGGATGTCCGCGAGGCTGCGGACGAGTTCGGCGCGGGAGCAGGGGCGCTCGCCGAGCCACCAGTCGCCGGCCGCGTGCATCATGCCGACGATGCCGTGGCCCCAGATGCGTGCCTGGGCCTCGCCGCCCGGGCCGAGGTCGATGCGCTCGGCGATGACCTGGCCGAGCTCCTCGCCCATCCGGCGAAGGAGCGGCGCGGAGTGCCGGCCGACGTCGAAGCCCTGCTCGGCCTGGTGCGGTTCCTCGGCCGGGTGCATCAGGAAGCGGTAGACCTGCGGCATGGCCTCGATGGAGGCCAGATACGTGTCCAGGGTCGACTCGACCCGCTGCCGCCGGTCCGCCGGCGCGTCGAGCGCGGCCCGCAGGGCCGAGAGCAGCGCGTCGGTGTGGCGGGTGGCGAGGGCCCGGTAGAGGCCGCCCTTGTCGCCGAAGTGGCGGTAGAGGATCGGCTTGGTGATCCCCGCCTCGGCGGCGATCGCGTTCATCGAGGCCTGCGGGCCGTCGCGGAGCACCACGCGGTCCGCCGCCTCCAGCAGTTCCCGCCGCCGTTGGTCGGCCGGCTTCTGCTGTTCGGTGGTGCTCCGGTGTGTGGTGGTCATCAGCGTGTCTCCCCGCCCGTACGAAATTCCTGAGGCTGTCGCAACGTAACACCCGGACGGCACCCGGTGCCGTCCGGCCGCTGCCCGAGAGGGCCGGACAGGAACGCTCCGTTGCTGGTTGACACGCTGTACCCGTCGGTAACAAGATAGTGTTACCGCAAGTAACACACCGCCGGGAGGGATCATGGCCGAGTTCACGCTCGAACTCAACGACGACCAGAAGCAGGTGCGCGACTGGCTCCACGGCTTCGCCGCCGACGTGATGCGCCCCGCGGCCGCCGAGTGGGACGAGCGCGAGGAGACCCCCTGGCCGATCATCCAGGAAGCCGCCAAGCTCGGAATCTACTCCCTCGACTTCTATGCGCAGCAGTTCTTCGACCCGACCGGCCTCGGCATCCCGATGACCATGGAGGAGCTCTTCTGGGGCGACGCCGGCATCGCCCTGTCGATCGTCGGCACCGGCCTCGCCGCCGTCGGCGTCCTCGCCAACGGCACCGAGGAGCAGATCGGCACCTGGGTCCCGCAGATGTACGGAGACGCCGACGACGTCAAGGTCGCCGCCTTCTGCTCTTCCGAGCCCGACGCCGGCTCGGACGTCGCCTCCATGCGCACCCGCGCCGTCTACGACGAGGCCAAGGACGAGTGGGTGCTCAACGGCACCAAGACCTGGGCGACCAACGGCGGCATCGCCAACGTCCACGTCGTCGTCGCCGTCGTCGACCCCGGGCTCGGCTCCAGGGGCCACGCCTCCTTCATCGTGCCGCCGAACACCCCCGGCCTCTCCCAGGGCCAGAAGTTCCAGAAGCACGGCATCCGTGCCTCGCACACCGCCGAGGTCGTCCTGGAGAACGTCCGCGTCCCCGGCCACTGCCTGCTCGGCGGCAAGGAGAAGCTCGACGAGCGCCTCGCCCGGGCCCGCGAGAAGGCCCAGCAGGCCGGCAACGGCGAGCGCGTCAAGAACGCGGCCATGGCCACCTTCGAGGCCTCCCGCCCCGCCGTCGGCGCCATGGCCGTCGGCACCGCCCGCGCCGCGTACGAGGTCGCCCTCGACTACGCCAAGACCCGTGAGCAGTTCGGCCGCCCGATCATCGACAACCAGGGCGTCGCCTTCCAGCTCGCCGACATGCGCACCCAGATCGACGCGGCCCGCCTCCTCGTCTGGCGCGCCTCCTGGATGGCCACCGCCGGCAAGCCGTTCACCTCCGCCGAGGGCTCGATGTCCAAGCTCTACGCGAGCGAGGTCGCCAAGAAGGTCACCGCCCAGGCCATCCAGATCCTCGGCGGCAACGGCTACACCCGCGAGTACCCGGTCGAGCGGATGCACCGCGACGCCGCGATCTACACCATCTTCGAGGGCACGAGCGAGATCCAGCGCCTGGTCATCGCCCGCACCCTCTCCGGCATGCCGATCCGCTGACCCGCGGCACCCGGCGCACCGGCCCCCGGGGAGTCCAGGCCCCGGGCCGCCCGGGCCCGGAGGGCTCATACGACGCAGAACTCGTTGCCCTCCGGGTCCCGGAGCACCACCGCGTAGTAGTCCATCCCGTCCGGCTCGTCCATCGTGCGCAGCACCGAGGCGCCGAGAGCGGTCAGCCGCGCCACCTCCCCGTCCACCCGGGCCCGGCGGACGGGGAGCGGCACCGCCCGGCCCCCGCCCACCTTCAGGTCGAGGTGCAGCCGGTTCTTCACCGTCTTCGGCTCGGGGACCTGCTGGAACCAGACCCGCGGGCCGACGCCCTTCGGGTCCACGATCGACTCCGGCAACTCGCCCGCGCCGTCCCCGAGTTCCTCCTCGGGCACGCCGATCGCCCGCCAGTACGCCGTCCACGTCGCATGCCCCTCCGGCGGCGGCTCCGGCACGTACCGCAGCGCAGCGGCCCAGAAGGGGACCAGTCGGCGCGGGTCCGCGCAGTCGATGGTGAGCTGCAGGACCGGCTCCGGTCCTTCTGCCTCGTTCGCGTTCATGCGGGAAGCCTCGCAGACACCACTGACAACCGGGCGGACAGCGCCGCCCGCCTGGGGCAGAATCGACGCGCCACCGAAGCTCACAAGGGGGAGACGGCACGATGGCGATCCACTCCAGTACCACCACCGGCACCACGTCCGCGATTCCCGAACTCACCGGACTTCCGCTGCTCGGCTCGCTGCTCGACCTCAAGAACGACTCGCTCGGCACCTTCCTCAAGGCCCGCCGCGACCACGGGGACGTCGTCCGGATCACCGCCGGACCACCCGGCATGCGGGCCACCGTGCACTGCGTCTTCTCCGCCGAGGGCGCCCAGCAGGTGCTGGCCGGCGAGGCCGCCAACTTCCGCAAGGACAACGCCTTCTACCAGGAGATCCGGGAGTCCTTCGGCAACGGCCTGCTGACCAGCCAGGACGCGGACTACCTGCGCCAACGCAGGCTCGTCCAGCCGCTGTTCACCCGCCGCAGCGTCGACACCTACGCCTCCGCCGTGGCCGACGAGGTCACCCGGCTCACCGACGGCTGGCGCGCCCGTGGCGCCGAGACCGTCGACGTCGTCCACGAGATGACCGGACTCGCGCTGCGCGCCGTCGCCCGCATCCTCTTCGGCACCGACGTCGACGAGGCCGTCGGCATCGTCGAGCGCTGCTTCCCGGTGCTCGGCGCGTACGTGTCCCGGCGCGGCTACTCGCCCCGCAAGCCGCCCCGCTCCTGGCCGACGCCGTCGAACCGGCGGGCCGCCGTCGCCCACGAGGAGCTGTACGCCGTCTGCGACCGGATCATCGCCGAGCGGCGCGCGGCCGGCACGGCGGGCGAGGGCCGCGACCTGCTCACCCTCCTCGTCGCCGCCGGCGAGGAGGACGGCAGCGGCTTCGACCCGGCCGAACTGCGCGAGCAGGTCCTGGTGTTCCTGCTCGCCGGCCACGAGACCACCGCGACCTCGCTCGGCTTCGCGCTCCACCTGCTCGCCCGCCACCCCGAGCACCAGGCGCGCGCCCACGAGGAACTCGACCGGGTCCTCGCCGGCCGTACCCCGGGCGCGGCCGACGTGGACGCCCTGCCGTATCTCACCCAGGTCCTGAAGGAGGCCATGCGGCTCTTCCCGGCGGCCCCGGCCATCGGCCGCCGGGCGGTGGCGGCCACCGAGATCGGCGGCCACACCATCCCCGCCGGGGCCGACGTGATCGTCTCCTCGTGGGTCACCCACCGGCACCCGCGCTACTGGGACGACCCGGAGCGCTTCGACCCCGACCGCTTCACCCCCGAGGCCGAGGCCGCCCGCCCGCGCTACGCGTACTTCCCCTTCGGCGGCGGCCCCCGCGCCTGCATCGGCCAGCACTTCTCCATGCTGGAGTCGGTGATCGCGCTCGCGATGATCCTCCAGGGCCACGAGCTGGAGGCGATCGACACCCATGTGCCGCTCGACTCCGCGATCACCCTCCAGGCCCTGGGCCCGGCCCGCTGCCGCCTGAAGCGCCGTGACTCCTGATCCGCGCCGTCACGGGATCCGCGCCGTTACGGGCGGGTCGCCACCAGGACCGTCGCGTACAGCTCCTCGTCCGTGACGACCCGGGCCGTCAGGCCGTGCGCGGCGACCGCGGCGAGCGCCCGGTCCGCCTGGCGCTCGCTCGTCTCGCACAGCAGGTGCCCGCCGGGGGCCAGCCACTGCGCGGCGCCGGCCGCGACCCGGCGCAGCACGTCCAGGCCGTCCGTGCCGCCGTCGAGGGCGACCAGCGGCTCGTGCTCGCGGGCCTCGGCCGGGAGGAGGGCGATGTCCTCGGTCGGCACGTAGGGGACGTTCGCGACCAGGACCTCCACGCGGCCGCGCAGCGCGGCCGGCAGCGGGTCGAAGAGGTCGCCCTCGTACACCCGGCCACCGCGCGGTTCCACATTGCGGCGGGCGCAGCGCACCGCCGCCGGCTCGATGTCGGAGGCGTGCACCTCGGCGTCCTCGACGGACGCCAGCAGCACCGCCCCCGCCGCGCCGGAGCCGCAGCACAGGTCGACGCAGACGGCGCCGGGCCGGGCGAGCCGCACCGCCTGGGCCACCAGGAACTCCGTACGCCGCCGCGGCACGAACACCCCGCCGTCGACCTCGATCCGCAGCCCCCCGAACTCGGCCCAGCCCACCACGTGCTCCAGCGGCAGGCCGGCCGCCCGCCGCTCGACCATCGCGTCGAGCGCGTCCGGACCGGCCGCCGCCGCGCGCAGCAGCTCCGCCTCCTCCTCGGCGAAGACGCAGCCCGCGGCCCGCAGCCGCTCCACCACCCCCGGGTCAGGCAAGCTGGGCCTCGATGGCGCTGACGATCTCCGCGGCCTCCGGCTCGGTGCGCGGACGGAAGCGGGTGACCGCGCCGTCCCGCCCGATCAGGAACTTCTCGAAGTTCCACTGCACGTCACCGGCCTCGCCGTCGGCGTCCGCGGCCTTGGTCAGCTCCGCGTACAGCGGGTGCCGGCCGTCCCCGTTGACCTCGGTCTTCGCCAGCAGCGGGAAGCTCACCCCGTACGTCGCCGAGCAGAACGTCCCGATCTCCTCGGCGCTGCCCGGCTCCTGGCCCGCGAACTGGTTGCACGGCACGCCGAGCACGGTGAAGCCGCGCTCCCCGTACTCCTTCTGCAGCCGCTCCAGGCCCGCGTACTGCGGGGTCAGACCGCACTGGGAGGCCACGTTGACCACCAGGACGGCCTTGTCGCGGAAGTCGGCGAGCGAGACCGGGTCACCGGTCAGGGTCGTCAGCGGGATGTCGTACAGGCTCATGGGAGCTCCTTGTCACACCGATGGGGTTTGATCTCAGCATGGGAGACGAACCACTGGCAATCGACATCGATTCCGCCCCCGCCGAAATCCGCCCCGTGCGCTGCCGCCTCTGCGGCCGCCCCCTGACCGGCCCTGAGTCCCGCCGTACGGGCCTGGGCCCGGCCTGCGACGCCAAGCTGCACCCGGCGGGCCCGGACATCCGCACCCGCCGCCACGAGGTGGAGCAGGACACCCTGCCGGGGACCTGAGCAGCCCCTACAGCTTCCGGAACAGCCCCTCCTGCACCACCGACACCAGCAGCCGCCCCTCGCGGTCGTAGATCCGCCCCCGCGCCAGTCCGCGCCCACCCGTGGCGATCGGGGACTCCTGGTCGTAGAGGAACCACTCGTCGGCGCGGAAGGGGCGGTGGAACCACATCGCGTGGTCCAGGGACGCCATGTCGAAGCCGCGCGGGCCCCACAGCGGCTCGACAGGGATCCGGACCGCATCGAGCAGGGTCATGTCCGAGGCGTAGGTGAGCGCGCAGGTGTGCACCAGCGGGTCGTCGCCCAGCGGGCCCACCGCGCGCATCCAGACCGCGCTGCGCGGGTCCGCGCCGGTGACCTCGTCCTTCGTCCAGCGCAGGCGGTCCACATAGCGGATGTCGAAGGGCTGGCGGCGGGCCATCCGCTCCAGGGCCTCCGGCAGGGAGCCGAGGTGGTCGCGGATCTCGTCCGGGAGCCTCGGCAGGCTCTCCGGGTCGGTCAGGTGGCGCGGCGGGAGCTGGTGCTCGAAGGCGCCCTCCTCCGGGAGGTGGAAGGAGGCCGTCAGATTGAAGATCGTCCGGCCCTCCTGCACCGCCGTGACCCGCCGGGTGGTGAAGGACCGCCCGTCGCGCACCCGCTCCACCTGGTAGACGATCGGCACGCCCGGGCGGCCCGGCCGCAGGAAGTAGGCGTGCAGCGAGTGCACCGGGCGCTCGTCGTCCTCCACGGTGCGCCCGGCCGCCACCAGGGCCTGGCCGGCGACCTGCCCGCCGAAGACCCGCTGGAGCGACTCCTGCGGGCTGCGGCCGCGGAAGATGTTCACCTCGATCCGCTCCAGGTCGAGCAGATCCACGAGCCTCTCGGCGGGGTTGGTCACCTTGGTCCTCCTCTGGAAACGGCTACGGGCGTCTACAGCTGGCCGACCGAGGTCACCCGCACGACCGCCCGGCCCTCCTCGTCCGAGGCGGCCAGGTCCACCTCCGCGCTGATGCCCCAGTCATGGTCACCGTTCGGGTCGGCGAAGGTCTGCCGGACGCGCCAGACGCCGTGCGCCGGGTCCTCCTCGATGGCGAGCAGCTTGGGGCCGCGCGCGTCCGGGCCGGTGCCCAGGTCGTCGTACTCGTCCCAGTACGCGTCCATCGCCTCGCCCCACGCGTCCGCGTCCCAGCCGGCCTCGCCGTCCAGCTCGCCCAGCTCGTCCACGTTGTCGAGCGCCGCCAGCTCCACCCGCCGGAACATCGCGTTGCGCACCAGGACCCGGAAGGCGCGCGCGTTCGCGGTGACCGGCTTGACCTGGTCGGCCTTCTCCTGCGCCTCCTCCGCGGACTCCAGCTCCGGGTTGGCCAGCTGCTCCCACTCGTCGAGCAGCGAGGAGTCCACCTGGCGCACCATCTCGCCCAGCCAGGCGATCAGGTCCGACAAGTCCTCCGTCTTCAGGTCGTCCGGGATCGTGTGGTCGAGCGCCTTGAACGCGCTCGCGAGATAGCGCAGGACGATGCCCTCGGTGCGCGCGAGCTCGTAGAAGGAGGTGAACTCCGTGAAGGACAGCGCCCGTTCGTACATGTCGCGGATGACCGACTTCGGCGACACCGGGTGGTCGCCGACCCACGGGTGCGACTTGCGGTAGACGTTGTACGCGTGCCAGAGCAGCTCTTCGAGCGGCTTCGGATACGTGACCTCCTGGAGCCGCTCCATCCGCTCCTCGTACTCGACCCCGTCGGCCTTCATCGCGCCGACCGCCTCGCCGCGCGCCTTGTTCTGCTGGGCGTGCAGGATCTGCCGCGGGTCGTCGAGGGTCGACTCGACCACCGACACCATGTCGAGGGCGTACGAGGGGGATTCCGGGTCGAGCAGGTCGAACGCGGCGAGCGCGAAGGTCGACAGCGGCTGGTTGAGCGCGAAGTCCTGCTGGAGGTCGACGGTCAGCCGGATCGTGCGGCCCTCGGCGTCCGGGGTGTCGAGCTGCTCCACGACGCCGCCGTCAAGGAGCGAGCGGTAGATCGCGATGGCCCGGCGGATGTGCCGGAGCTGGTTCCGGCGCGGCTCGTGGTTGTCCTCCAGGAGCTTGCGCATCGCCTCGAAGGCGTTGCCGGGACGCGCGATCACCGAGAGCAGCATGGTGTGGGTGACCCGGAAGCGGGAGGTCAGCGGCTCCGGCTCGGCGGCGATCAGCTTCTCGAAGCTGCTCTCGGTCCAGCCGACGAAGCCCTCCGGGGCCTTCTTGCGGACCACCTTGCGGCGCTTCTTCGGGTCGTCGCCGGCCTTGGCGAGCGCCTTCTCGTTCTCGATGACGTGCTCGGGCGCCTGCGCCACCACGAAACCGGCGGTGTCGAAGCCGGCCCGGCCGGCCCGGCCCGCGATCTGGTGGAACTCACGGGCCCGCAGCGTGCGCACCCGGTTGCCGTCGTACTTGGTCAGGGCGGTGAACAGCACCGTGCGGATCGGCACGTTGACGCCGACGCCCAGGGTGTCCGTACCGCAGATGACCTTCAGGAGGCCAGCCTGCGCCAGCTTCTCCACCAGGCGCCGGTACTTCGGCAGCATGCCCGCGTGGTGCACGCCGATGCCGTGCCGCACGTAACGGGAGAGGTTCTTGCCGAACTTCGTGGTGAAGCGGAAGTTGCCGATCATCTCGGCGATGGCGTCCTTCTCCTCGCGCGAGCACATGTTGATGCTCATCAGCGACTGGGCGCGCTCCACCGCCTGCGCCTGCGTGAAGTGGACGATGTAGACCGGCGCCTGCCTGGTCTGCAGGAGCTCGGTGAGGGTGTCCGTGATGGGCGTGAGCCGGTACTCGTACGAGAGCGGGACCGGCCGGGTCGCCGAGCGGACCACCGAGGTGGGACGGCCGGTGCGCCGGGTCAGGTCCTTCTCGAACATCGACACGTCGCCGAGCGTCGCCGACATCAGGACGAACTGCGCCTGCGGAAGCTCCAGGATCGGGATCTGCCACGCCCAGCCGCGGTCCTGCTCCGCGTAGAAGTGGAACTCGTCCATGACGACCTGGCCGATGTCGGCGTCCTTGCCGTCGCGTAGCGCGATCGAGGCGAGCACCTCGGCGGTGCAGCAGATGACCGGCGCGTCCGCGTTCACCGACGCGTCGCCGGTCAGCATGCCGACGTTCTCGGTGCCGAAGATCTTGCACAGCTCGAAGAACTTCTCCGACACCAGCGCCTTGATCGGCGCGGTGTAGAAGGTGACCTGGTCATTGGCCAGCGCCGTGAAGTGCGCACCCGCCGCGACCAGCGACTTTCCGGAGCCGGTGGGGGTGGAGAGGATCACGTTGGCCCCGGAGACCACCTCGATCAGCGCCTCCTCCTGGGCCGGGTAGAGGTTGATGCCCCGGCCCTCCGCCCATGAGGAGAAGGCCTCGAAGAGGGCGTCGGGGTCGGCGGTCGGCGGCAGCTGATCGATAAGGGTCACGACCCCATCTTGCCTGGATTCCCCTCGGATGAGGGAACCGGCCATCGGATCGAAGATCACGGAGGATAGGCTGACGCGTCGGCCGGCCGTGCGGCCGGACTGCCGACCGGGCGTCAACTGGGCGCCGGGGCACCAGAAACGGCGAATCACGGCGAGAGACGGGGCGGGAAACGACCATGATGGGACCGGCGCACTCGCTGTCCGGAGCGGCGGCCTGGCTGGGGGTCGGAGCGGCCGCGGCGGCCTTCGACCACCCGATGCCGTGGCCGGTTCTCGTCGTCGGCGCGCTCATCTGCGCGGGCGCGGCCCTCGCGCCCGACCTCGACCACAAGGCGGCCACCATCTCGCGGGCCTTCGGGCCGGTCTCCCGGTGGCTGTGCGAGATCGTCGACAAGCTGTCGTACGCCGTCTACAAGTCCACCCGCTCCACCGCCGACCCTCGGCGCTCGGGCGGGCACCGCACCCTCACCCACACCTGGGTGTGGGCCGTTCTGATCGGCGGCGGCTGCTCGGTCGCGGCCGTCACCGGCGGCCGCTGGGCGGTCCTCGCGATCCTCTTCGTGCATCTGGTCCTCGCCGTCGAAGGCCTGCTGTGGCGGGCCGCGCGGATGTCCAGCGACGTCCTGGTGTGGCTGCTCGGCGCCACCAGCGCCTGGATCCTCGCCGGGGTCCTGGACCAGCCCGGCAACGGCTCGGACTGGCTGTTCACCCAGCCCGGCCAGGAGTACCTGTGGCTGGGCCTGCCGATCGTGCTGGGCGCCCTCGTCCACGACATCGGCGACGCCCTGACCGTCTCCGGCTGCCCGATCCTGTGGCCGATCCCCGTCGGCCGCAAGCGCTGGTACCCGATCGGCCCGCCGAAGGCGATCCGCTTCCGCGCCGGCAGCTGGGTCGAGCTGAAGGTCCTCATGCCGGTCTTCATGCTGCTCGGCGGGGTCGGGGGAGCCTCGGCACTCGGCTTCTTCTAGGGCGTGTGTCGAAAGTAGCGTCGTCCGCCCGCCGGCAGACGGGACTTTCGACACACGCCCTAGCCGCACGGGAACGGGGCCGCACCGGACGATCCGGTGCGGCCCCGTTCCCGTACCGGCACCTCAGCCGTGCCAGGAACGCCACAGCGCCGCGTACGCGCCCTCCGCCGCCACCAGCTCCTCGTGGCTGCCCAGCTCGCTGATCCGCCCGTCCTCCACCACGGCGATCAGATCCGCGTCGTGCGCCGTGTGCAGCCGGTGCGCGATGGCCACGACCGTGCGCCCGTCGAGCACCCGGGCGAGCGAGCGCTCCAGATGCCGGGCCGCGCGCGGGTCGAGGAGCGAGGTCGCCTCGTCCAGGACCAGGGTGTGCGGGTCGGCCAGGACGAGCCGGGCCAGCGCCACCTGCTGGGCCTGGGCCGGGGTGAGCGCCTGGCCGCCCGAGCCGACCTCGGTGTCCAGGCCCGACTCGAAGGCCCGCGCCCAGTCCTCGGCGTCGACCGCCGCAAGGGCCGCCCACAGCTCGGCGTCCCCGGCGCCCGCCCGGGCGAGCAGCAGGTTGTCCCGGAGCGAGCCCACGAAGACATGGTGCTCCTGGTTGACCAGGGCCACGTGCTCGCGGACCCGCTCGGCCGGCATCCGGGCCAGCTCGGCCGCGCCGAGGGTGACCGTGCCCGCGCGCGGTGCGTACACGCCCGCGAGCAGCCGGCCCAGCGTCGACTTCCCGGCACCGGACGGGCCGACCAGGGCGAGCCGGGTGCCCGGGGCGACGTCCATCGACACCCGGTGCAGCACGTCCACGCCCTCCCGGTAGCCGAAGCGCACCTCGTCCGCCCGCACCGCACGCCCCTCGGGCCGTACGGACTCCTCGCCCGCCGCCGGCTCGATCTCCCGCACGCCCACCAGGCGCGCCAGCGACACCTGGGCGACCTGGAGCTCGTCGTACCAGCGCAGCACGATCCCGATCGGGTCGACCAGCATCTGCGCGAGCAGCGCGCCCGTGGTCAGCTGCCCCACGTCCATCCGGCCCCAGAAGACGAGGAGCCCGCCGATCGACAGCACCCCGGTCAGCACCACGGTGTGGGTGAGCGTGACGACCGGGAACAGCACCGAGCGCAGATACAGGGTGTACCGCTCCCACCGGGTCCACTCGTACACCCGGCGGTCCGACAGCTCGACCCGGCGCCGGCCGAGCCGGTGCGCCTCGACCGTGCGGCCCGCGTCCACGGTCTCCGCGAGGGCGGCGGCCACGGCCGCGTAACCGGCGGCCTCGGAGCGGTACGCGGCGGGCGCCCGCCGGAAGTACCAGCGGCAGCCGGTGATCAGCAGCGGTGCGGCGATCAGCAGCGCGAGGGCGAGCGGCGGTGCCGTGACCGCGATGCCGCCGACGAGCAGGCCCGCCCACACCACGCCGATGACGAGCTGCGGCACCGCCTCGCGCATCGCGTTGGCGAGCCGGTCGATGTCGGTGGTGATCCGGGACAGCAGATCGCCGGTGCCCGCCCGCTCCAGGACGCCCGGCGGCAGGGCCACCGAACGCACCAGGAAGTCCTCGCGCAGGTCGGCGAGCATCTCCTCGCCGAGCATCGCGCCGCGCAGCCGGACCAGGCGCGTGAAGAGCGCCTGGACAAGGAGAGCGACCGCGAACAGGGCGGCGGTGCGCTCCAGATGGAGCTCCCAGGCGCCGGCGGTGAGCCCGTCCACGACCGAGCCGAGCAGATACGGCCCCGCCATCGACGCGGTCACGGCGACCGCGTTGACCGCGACGAGCGCGGCGAACGCGCGCCGGTGACGGCGCAGCAGCTCCCGTACGTAGCCGCGGACGGTGACCGCGCCGGCGACCGGCAGGGTGGTGGCCGACCGGGGCGCGGCCGGGTCGTAGGCGGGCGGTGCCACGCGGATCACGCGCTCTCTCCTTCCAGTTCGCCGAGGGGGACGAGGCCGTCGTCGAGGGTGTCGTCGAGGCCGTCCGCGGGCGCGTCGTCGGGGGCGGGTTCGGTGTCGGTCTCGCGGGTCACGACCGCCCGGTAGCGGGGTTCGCCGGCGAGCAGCTCGCGGTGGGTGCCGACGGCGACGGCCGTGCCGTCGTCGACCAGGACCACCCGGTCCGCGAGGTCGAGCAGCAGCGGAGAGGAGGCGAGGACCACGGTGGTCCGGCCCGCCCGCAGCCGCTTGATCCCGTCCGCCACCCGTGCCTCGGTGTGCGCGTCGACCGCCGAGGTCGGGTCGTCCAGGACGAGCACCGCCGGGTCGGTGACCAGCGAACGGGCAAGCGCCAGGCGCTGCCGCTGCCCGCCGGAGAGCGACCGCCCGCGCTCGGTGATCCGGGTCCGCATCGGGTCGCCGCCGGTGTCCACGGAGGCCTGCGCGAGGGCGTCCAGGACGTCCGCGCAGCGGGCCGCGTCCAGCGCGTCGGCCGCCGACACCGCGCCGGAGGACGGCACGTCGAGCAGCTCGGCGAGGGTGCCCGAGAGCAGCACCGGGTCCTTGTCCTGCACCAGGACGGCACGGCGCGCGGTGTCCAGGGGCAGCGTGTCGAGCGCGACCCCGCCGAGCAGGACGGAGGTGTGCCTCTCGTCCGGCTCCGCCGGATGCCCGCCGAGCCGGTCCGCGAGCCGGCCGGCCGCGTCCGGGTCGCCGCACACCATCGCCGTGAACGCGCCCGCGGGCGCCCGTACCCCGGTGACGGGGTCGTACAGGTCCCCGTCCGGGACCTCGTCGGCCGTCCCGGCCCGCACGGAGGCCGTACGGGACAGGGCGAGCACCCGGGCGGCGCGCCTGGCCGAGGGGCGTGAGAAGGAGTACGCCATGGCGATCTCCTCGAAGGTGCGCAACGGGTGGTGGGTCAGGGCCACCGCGCCGTACACCGTGACCAGGGCGCCCACCGAGATCCGTCCGTCGAGCGCGAGCCCCGCGCCGTACACCACGACACCGACGAGCAGCAGGCCCGGCAGCAGCACCTGGAGGGCCGCGATCAGCGCCCACATCCGGGCACTGTGCACCGCGGCCCGGCGCACCTCCTGGGAGGCCGCCCGGTAGCGGCCGAGGAACAGCTCCTCGCCGCCGATGCCGCGCAGCACCCGGAGCCCGGCGACCGTGTCGGAGGCCAGTTCGGTGGCCCGCCCGGCCTTCTCGCGCTGCTCGTCGGCCCGCCGGGTGGCGCGGGGGAGCAGCGGCAGCGCGGCGAGGGCG
The DNA here is from genome assembly GCF_040681095.1 of Streptomyces sp. NPDC051909. Classification (NCBI taxonomy): domain Bacteria; kingdom Bacillati; phylum Actinomycetota; class Actinomycetes; order Kitasatosporales; family Streptomycetaceae; genus Streptomyces; species Streptomyces sp. NPDC051909. The sequence continues at coordinate 158,013 of NZ_JBFAYA010000011.1, forward strand.
AGCACGGGCACGGCGAGCGCGACCAGCGGGCCGAGTTCCGGCTGGTAGAGGACCAGGCCGACGCAGACGGCCACGAGGGCGACGGCGGCGGACGCGAAGCGCGAGGCCGCCTCGACGAACCAGCCGATCTTCTCCACGTCGCCCGTGGACACGGCCACGACCTCGCCCGCCGCGACCCGGCGGGTCAGGACCGAGCCGAGCTCCGCGGTCTTGCGGGCGAGCAGCTGCTGGACCCGGGCGGCGGCGGTGATCCAGTTGGTCACGGCCACCCGGTGGACCATCGTGTCGCCGACCGCGATGGAGAGGCCGCAGGCGATCAGCAGGCCCACCCCGAGGGCGAACCCGGCGCCGTCGCGGTCCACCACCGCCTGCACGGACAGTCCGACGCCGAGCGGCAGCCCGGCGATGCCGAGTTGCAGCAGCAGGCCCCAGAACAGGCACTTCAGCTGCCCGCCCAGCTGTCTCCGGCCGAGCCAGAGGAGGAAGCGGAAGCCCGATCGGACATCCGGCACCCCCGGGTCGGCGTACGGAAGGTCTTTGATCTGCATGACGCCCCAACGGTCGCGACGGGGCCTTGGAACCCCGGACCCTGCAAGGCTTGCGCCGCGCGCCCCATCCCGGCAATTCATTTTCCCGCAACTCCGAACAGATCCCGCCAAGGCGGGCCCACGCCCTCTGGCGCGCCCCAGCCGACCCGCGCTTCACTGCCGACCCATGAGACAACGGAAGATCATGAGCATGATCAGCGGCCTCACCCTGGCCGCCGGACTGCTGCTCGCCGCCCCGGCGGCACACGCGGACGAGGCGCCCACCCCGCCGGCCGAGTTCACCACCGACTGGCACGACCCGGTCACCGCCGCCCCGCCGGTCGCCGTCCCCGGCACCCGCAGCTGCCAGGTCACGCTCGCCGAGGCACAGTTCCGCGACTTCACGCCGTACCAGGGGAGTTACGCGCCGCCCAAGGAGTGCGGCACCCGCTGGAACAAGGTCGTGCTGCGCCTGGAAGGGAAGGTGAAGGGACGTCAGTACGACCGCCTCGGCCACCTCGGCGTCGGCGGCGTGGAGATCTTCCGCACCTCCACCCCGGAACCCTCGCCCGACGGCATCGCCTGGACGGTCGAGAAGGACGTCACCCGCTACCGCGACCTCCTGAGCCGCCCCCAGCCCGTCGAGATGCTCATCGGCAACGTCGTCAACGAGACGTACACCGGCGTCATCGACGTCCGTGTCACCCTCACCTTCCACACCGCCCAGGGCCCGGTGAAGCCCGCCGCCGGCACCCCCGACCGGGTGCTGCCGCTCACCGACGGCACCCTCACCACCCCGCGCAACACCGAACGCGTCCTCGCCGAGGTGTACGCCACCGGCTCGGGCGGCGGCTGCGAGGAGTTCTGGTACCTCACCGTCCCCGACGCGGCGCCCTACTCGTGCAAGGCCGCCGACGGCCCGTACCGCGAGGTCCGGATCTCCGTCGACGGCAGGCTCGCGGGCATCGCCGCGCCCTTCCCGCACGTGTGGACCGGCGGCTGGTCCAACCCGTTCCTCTGGTACGTGACGCCCGCCCCGCGCGCCTTCGACGTGCAGCCGGTCGTCTACGACCTCACCCCCTTCGCGGCCGTCCTCAACGACGGGCGGGCCCACCGTGTCGAGGTCTCCGTCGCCGGCGTCCCCGCCGGGCAGAGCGGCTGGAGCGTGCCCGCCAACGTCCTGCTGTGGCAGGACGAGGGCAGCAAGGTCGTCACCGGCGCCCTCGACCGGCACGAGGCCGGAACCCCGCGCAACTCCGCGGTGTACAAGCCCGGTTCGCCGGACGTCCTGGAGGCGGGCGGCGGACACACGCTCACCGTCGCCGGGCACCTGAACACCTCGCACGGCCGGGTCGCCACCACAGTCACCCGCACCGTCGAGAACACCTCCGCGCACCGCTGGGGCGCCGACGAGAACCCGGACGCGCTCACCGCCTCCTGGACCGACGACGAGACGGTCACCGTCGGCCGGACCGCGACCCGCACCCACCGCGCGTACACGATGGACGGCGAGATCACCGTCGACGCCGACAACCGGCTGCGGACCGTCCTCACCATCGGCGACCGCGCCTCCGTCGACGTCGTCCGCGGCGGTGAGCGGCTGTCCTGGTCGCGGCTCGACGACACCTACACCGGCGACGCCTCCTTCACCCTCGGCGTCCCGCGCGAGCAGCGGCACGCGGTCGGCACCAGCGCCGAGCGCTACCGCAGCCACGGCTCCGCCGGCTGCTACGACCGGTCCCTGAAGACCGTCCAGGGCACGCTGGTCGAGGACCTGCGGCGCTGCTGAGCACCCCGGCGTCTAAGGCCGTGTCTTCCGGATCTTGCCGGGCTCGCGACGCCTGGCACGCACGCTCGCCGCGTTGTCGTCGGTCGCCGATGTCCCCCTCGGCCTTGCGGCCGGGGAGGTGCCCCCACCGCATGGACTCCCTCCTCCGCCTTGCGATCGCACGCACCAGCCGCCGCTCCCTGATCCGGCCTGATCCGAAAGACACGGCCTAGTCGTCGCCGTGGGGCGCGAAGTCACCGGACACGGCCAGACTTTCGGCCCCGGCGGCCGTTGTAGCCGTCGCCGTGTAGCGGTCGTCCGCCGCGTCCCGTGCGCCACGCCGGTGGTCGTACTGTCCCGCGAACACCCACTCGCCCGCCGGGACCGTACGGCCCTCCTTCAGCACCCACGTGTAGACCAGGAACCCGTCCCGCTCCTCGACCGTGAGGGTGAAGTCCTGCTCCGGCAGCGAGCGCCAGGCACCCGTCGAGGCGACCTGGCCGTTCTGGGCGACCTGGAGCCGCACGGTGAGCGCGGAGAGGGCCGCGGTCGTCTTCAGCGTGACGTTGCTCTGCGCCCAGAACTCGTTGCTGTGCGGGTCCACGGAGCCGTCCGACCACAGCGGGCCGTCCGTGGCGCCGGAGGTTCGGTTCGAGGGCGCGGACGGGGCGGACGGGCCCGGGGCCGGGCCGTTCGAGGGGGGTGCGGCGGTGGTCGGGCCGGGCCGCTGCGCGCCGTCCGTCGGCTCGTCCTCGGGGCCGGTCGTCGGTGTCGCCGGGGAGACGGGCGGGCGGCTCGTCGCCGTCGGTGCGGGTGCGGGGGGCATGGAGACCGTGCTCTGCGGCGTGCGGGGCTCCTCCCGCACCGCGGCGGCGACCGCGAAGCCGCCGACCGTGAGCACGCCCGCGACCGCGGCCGTGACGCCCGCGATCCGCAGCCGCCCGAACGCGGGCCGGGGGGAAGCGGGGCGGCGGGGCGCGCGACCGTCCGCCCCGGCCCGCTCGGCCATGCCGCGCTCGACCCTGGCCAGGATGCGGGCGCGGTCCGGCCGATGCGCCTCGGCCGCCTCGTGCAGCCGGGCACGCAGCTCGTCGTCCACGTCCCGCGTCATCGGTCCCTTCCTCCGGCCTCGCCGCCGCGCGCCATCGCCGCGTGCAGCTGCTGCGGCGCTCCGCGTGTTCCGAGCAGCCGCTGCAGCTCGGCCATCCCCTTCGAGGTCTGGCTCTTCACCGTACCCACCGACACGCCCAGGGCCAGCGCCGTGTCCTTCTCCGAGAGGTCGAAGGCGTGCCGCAGCACCACGCAGGCACGCTTGCGGAAGGGCAGCCTGCGCAGCGCGGCCTGCACGTCGACCACCCCCGCGACGTCCGGGTTCTCGGTCTTCTCCTCGCGCTGCGACCAGAAGAGGGCGATCCGCCGTCGCTCGCGCACCGCGCCGCGGATCCGGGTGCGGGCCAGATTCGCGACCACCCCGCGTGCGTACGCCACCGGATGCTCGGCCGCCCGCACCCGGTCCCAGCGGTGCCACAGCGCGAGCAGCGCGTCCGCCGCCAGGTCGTCGGCGGCGTCCGCCTCGCCCGTCAACAGATGGGCGAGGCGGGCCAGTTCGGCGTAGTGACGCTCGAAGAAGGCATGGAACTCCACGGAGGCGGCGTCGTCGACGTCAGTCCCCACGGTCGGTCTCTCCTCGCTGTGGTCCCCTGGGCGTCGAACAGCCGTACGCAGGGACGAGACCCGGAACTGTACCAACGATTCGTCGGCCCGCGGATTCACGGGCGGGTCGCGCGCTCCAGCGCGATGAGCGCCGAGTAGTACGTGCGGCCCGTCGCCCGGTCCATGCCGACCTCGCACATCCGGTTGGCCGAGAGATGGGCGTCGAAGGGCCGGGCGGTCACCTCGGCGGCCTCCCGCGCGGTGGCCGAGGCCGTCAGTTCCGGATGGAGCATGCCCCGGTCGCCGGCGAAGGCGCAGCAGCCCGCGTCGGCCGGGACGACGACCTCCTCGGCGCAGGCGCCGGCGAGCGCCGTCAGCTTCTCCTCGTCGCCCAGATGCCGCATGGAACACGTCGGGTGGACCACCGCGGACCCGACCCGGTGGCGCACGTCCAGGCGCGGCAGCAGTTCGTCGGCCGCCCACACCGGCGAGTCCACGACGGTGAGTTCGGCGTGCAGTTCGCGGTTGTCGTCGGTGAGGTACGGCACGACCTCGTGCGCGATGCCCAGGGCGCAGGAGGAGGCGTCGACCACCAGCGGCAGCCGGCCCCCGGCGGTCCAGCCCCAGGCGGCCTCCACGATCCGGTTGGCCATCACCTCGTTGCCGCGCTCGTAGCCCTTGGAATGCCAGATGGTGGCGCAGCAGGTGCCCGCCACGTCGTCCGGGATCCACACCGGCCGCCCGGCGCGGGCCGACAGCGCCACCATCGCCTCCGGCAGTGACGGGCCGTCGATTTCCCGCGGATTGCCGAAGATCCGGTTCACGCAGGCCGGGTAGTAGACGGCGACCGCGGCCGGCCGGTGGGTGCGCGGCAGCCGACCGCGCGCCGCCCCGGGGATCTCGGGCAGCCACTCGGGCACCAGGTCGGGCCGCGCCGCCTTGCGCGCCAGGCCCGTCACCGACTCCAGGAACCCGTCGCCCATCCGCGCGGCCGCCGCCACCGCGAGCCGCGCCGAGGCCTCCACGGCCTTGAAGTTCCGCGCCGCCAGCGCCGCGACGCGCTCCTCGCGCGGGGAGTGCCGCTCGTGCCGGAACTCCCTCATCATCGCGCCGGTGTCGATGCCGACCGGGCAGGCGAGACGGCAGGTGGAGTCGCCGGCACAGGTGTCGACCGCGTCGTAGCCGTACGACCCCAACAGGGCGGTCTCGACGGGCGATCCGTCCGACTGCCGCATCATCTCCCGGCGCAGCACGATCCGTTGGCGCGGTGTCGTCGTCAGATCATGGCTGGGGCAGGTGGGTTCGCAGAAGCCGCACTCGATGCACGGGTCCGCGACCCGCTCCACCGTGGGGATCGTCTTCAGGCCGCGCAGATGGGCCTGCGGGTCGCGGTCCAGGACGATCCGCGGGGCGAGCAGTCCGTCCGGGTCGATGACCTCCTTGGTCCGCCACATCAGCTCGGTCGCCTTGGCGCCCCACTCCAGCTCCAGGAACGGCGCGATGTTGCGGCCGGTGGCGTGCTCGGCCTTCAGCGAGCCGTCGAAGCGCTCCACGGTGAGCTTGCAGAAGTCGTCCATGAAGTGCGCGTAGCGCTCGACGTCGGCCGGGTCGCCGGCGTCGAAGGCGAGCAGGAAGTGCAGATTGCCGTGTGCGGCGTGCCCGGCCACGGCTGCGTCGAAGCCGTGGCGGGCCTGTAGGTCGAGGAGCTCCGCGCAGGCCTCGGCGAGCCGCTCCGGCGGCACCGCGAAGTCCTCGGTGATCAGTGTCGTGCCCGACGGGCGGGAGCCGCCGACCGCCGTCACGAAGGCCTTGCGTGCCTTCCAGTACCCGCCGATCGTGCCCGGGTCGCGGGTGAAGGCGTTGTCCACCGAGGCCACCGGCGCGACCGGCGCCAGGTCCGCCAGGACCGCGGCAGCCGCATCCTCGTACGCCCGCAGCCCGGCCTCGTCGGGCGCCCTGAACTCCACGAGCAGCGCGGCGGTCTCCTTCGGCAGCTGCGCCCAGTCGTCCGGCACCCCGGGCACGCTCACGGAGGCGCGCAGGGTGTTGCCGTCCATCAGCTCCACGGCAAGCGCGCCCGCCGCGTTGAAGCGGGGCACGGCGGCCGCGGCGGCCGGCAGCGAGGGGAAGAAGAGGAGCGCCGTGGACACCATCCGGTCCAGGGGGACGGTGTCGAAGACGGTCTCGGCGATGAAGCCGAAGGTGCCCTCGGAGCCCACCATCAGACCGCGCAGGATCTCCACCGGGGTGGCGCCGTCGAGGAAGGCGTCGAGCCGGTAGCCGTTGGTGTTCTTGATCGCGTACTTGGCGCGGATCCGGGCCGTCAGCTCCGGGTCCGCCTCGATCTCCGCCTTCAGGGCGAGCAGCCCGGCGCACAGTCGCGGCTCGGCCCTGGCCAGTTCCTCGTCGGCCGCGGGGTCGGCGGTGTCGACCACGGTGCCGCTCGGCAGCACGAAGGTGAGCGAGGCGAGCGTCCGGTACGCGTTCCGGGTGGTGCCGGCCGTCATGCCGGAGGCGTTGTTGGCGACCACCCCGCCGACCGTGCAGGCGATGGCGCTCGCCGGATCGGGGCCGAGCACCCGGCCGTACGGCGCGAGCGCCGCGTTCGCCCGCACCACGGTCGTGCCGGGCCGGATCCGGGCCCGGGCGCCGCCGTCCAGGACCTCGACGCCCGCCCAGTGCCGGCGCACGTCGACCAGGATGTCCTCGCCCTGCGCCTGTCCGTTGAGGCTGGTCCCGGCGGCCCGGAACACCACCTCGCGGCCCTTGCCGTGCGCGTACGACAGGACGGCCGAGATGTCGTCGAGGTCCTCGGCGACCACCACGACCTGCGGCAGGAAGCGGTAGGGGCTCGCGTCGGAGGCGTACCGCACCAGGTCGGAGACCTTCGAGAGCACCTTCCCGGCGCCGAGGACGGCGATCAGCTCCTCGCGCAGATGCTTCGGGGTGCCGCGGGCCTGGAGGTCCGGCACACGGTCGGGCGCCGCCCGCCGCTTCGTACCGGCTCGCAGCGACTGCGGGTTCGGCTCCCGTACGGGCATGGCCAGCGCTCCCCTCCGGCGCGCGGCGTGCCCGGGGCCAGGCCGCTCCGGTTCCGGGTGCCCGGGCGTCTTCCCCGGTCCCGGGCTCCGGTCGCCCGGGTCTCAGCAGGCCCGCTCCGGACCGCCGTCGACCAGGGCGGACAGCAGACCTCCGAGCACTTCGCGCTGTTCGACGGTCAGTGGGGCAAGGATGTCCTCTGCGGCGGCACGGCGCGCGCTGCGCAGCTCCCTCAGCGTGTCGCGGCCGGTGTCGGTGAGCTCGATCCGGACCACCCGGCGATTGGTCGGATCGGGCACCCGGCGCACCCGGCCGGAGGCCTCCAGGCCGTCCACCAGACTGGTCACCGCGCGCGGGACCACTTCGAGCCGGGCCGCGAGATCGGCCATCCGCGGCGGCTCCTCGTAGTGCGCGACCGTCCGCAGCAGCCGGAACTGCGCCGGGGTGATCCCCACCGGCTCCAGATACCGCTTGTGGTGGCGGTGCAGCCGACGGGTGAGCCGCAGCAGCTGCTCGGCCAGCACACCGTCGGGGTCGGGGGAGTCGGGGAGGGCCGGGGTGTTCATACCGGAACAATATCAGGACCATGTGCATTGTGAGTATAGGTAACAATGAGCTAGGCTCTCATCGCCCCACACCCGAACCCTCGTAGGAGCCCATGCATCCGCACGACGAGTCCACCTGGACGCCCCCCGCCCGTGATCCCGCACAGCCCAAGGAGCCCGCCCAGCTGCGGCGCATCCTCCGGCTCTTCCGTCCCTATCGCGGCCGCCTCGCCGTGGTCGGCCTGCTCGTGGCCGCCTCGTCGCTGGTGTCCGTCGCCTCGCCCTTCCTGCTCCGGGAGATCCTCGACACCGCGATCCCGCAGGGCCGCACCGGGCTGCTCAGCCTGCTCGCCCTCGGCATGATCCTCACCGCCGTGACCTCCGGGGTCTTCGGCGTGCTCCAGACCCTCATCTCCACCACCGTCGGCCAGCGCGTCATGCACGACCTGCGCACCGCGGTCTACGCACAGCTCCAGCGCATGCCGCTGGCCTTCTTCACACGCACCCGCACGGGTGAGGTCCAGTCCCGTATCGCCAACGACATCGGCGGCATGCAGGCCACGGTCACCTCGACCGCCACCTCCCTCGTCTCCAACCTCACCGCCGTCGTCGCCACCGTCGTCGCGATGCTCGCGCTCGACTGGCGGCTCACCCTGGTCTCGCTGCTGCTGCTCCCGCTCTTCGTCTGGATCAGCCGCCGGGTCGGCCGCGAGCGCAAGCGGATCACCACCCGGCGCCAGAAGCAGATGGCCGCCATGGCCGCCACCGTCACCGAGTCGCTGTCCGTCAGCGGCATCCTGCTCGGCCGCACCATGGGCCGCGCCGACTCGCTGACGAAGTCCTTCGCCGAGGAGTCCGAGCGCCTGGTCGACCTCGAAGTGCGCTCCTCCATGGCCGGACGCTGGCGGATGTCGACCATAGGCATCGTCATGGCCGCCATGCCCGCCCTGCTCTACTGGGCGGCCGGTCTCGCCCTCCAGCTCGGCGGCCCCGCGATCTCGCTCGGCACCCTGGTCGCCTTCGTCTCGCTCCAGCAGGGCCTGTTCCGGCCCACCGTGAGCCTGCTGTCCACCGGCGTGCAGATGCAGACCTCGCTCGCCCTCTTCCAGCGCATCTTCGAATACCTCGACCTGCCCGTCGAGATCACCGAACCGGACGCGCCGGTCCGCCTCTCCAAGGTCGCCGGCGAGGTCGCCTTCGACAAGGCCACCTTCCGCTACGAGCCGGAGGGCGAGGGCCGCCCCACCCTCGACGCGATCGACCTCACCGTCCCGGCCGGCGGCAGCCTCGCCGTGGTCGGCCCCACCGGCTCCGGCAAGTCCACCCTCAGCTACCTCGTGCCCCGGCTCTACGACGTGACCGACGGCCGGGTCACCCTCGACGGCGTCGACGTGCGCGACCTCGACTTCGACACCCTCGCCCGCGCCGTCGGCGTGGTCTCCCAGGAGACCTACCTCTTCCACGCCTCCGTCGCGGACAACCTGCGCTTCGCCAAGCCCGACGCCACCGACGAGGAGATAGAGGCCGCCGCCCGCGCCGCCCAGATCCACGACCACATCGCCTCGCTGCCCGACGGCTACGACACCCTGGTCGGCGAGCGCGGCTACCGCTTCTCGGGCGGCGAGAAGCAGCGCCTGGCCATCGCCCGCACCATCCTGCGCGACCCGCCGGTGCTCATCCTCGACGAGGCGACCAGCGCCCTCGACACCCGCACCGAACACGCCGTCCAGCAGGCCATCGACGCGCTCTCGGCCGGCCGCACCACCATCACCATCGCGCACCGCCTGTCCACCGTCCGCGACGCCGACCAGATCGTCGTCCTGGAGGCCGGGCGCATCGCCGAGCGCGGCACCCACGAGGAGCTGATCGCCCTCGACGGGCGGTACGCGGCCCTGGTGCGCCGCGACGAACACACGAACGTGGGAGCGGTTGTTCCCCGGAACGTGTGATCGTCCCCGATTCTGTTGCTCAACTCCCGTACGGCGTCGGATGATTACGGTGCGCAAGCGACGGGCTGCAGACCGCGACTGCGCAGTCCCACAGAAAGCTCTGCACGAGGAGACAGCACCACCATGAACGTGATCACCAACCTGCTCGCCGGCGTCCTCCAGTTCCTGGGCTGGCTCGTCTGACCCGAAGCAGGAGAGAACAGCGGCGCCGTCGGCCCCCGTCCCAGGGACCGGCGGCGCTGCCGCGTGCGCGGGTCCCCGGAATCGGGTACGGGGCGGGTTAGCGTGCGCCCATGACGTACCGGACCTGGCAGCCCGATCCTCGTCGCCGCCGCACCCGGCTCACCGGGCGCGGGAAGCTCGTGCTGCTGCTCGGCGGACTCCTCGCCGTCGCCACGGCCATCACCGTGCCGCTCCTGCTGTTCACCGGCGGCGACGCCCCCGCGCCCCGCCCCGTCCCCGAGAAGCAGCGCACCCTCCTCATCCCCGAGGGCTGGCGCGACGGCGAGGTGTACGCCGCCGTCGACCGTTCCCTCAAGCTCCCCGAAGGCACCGCGCGCAGGACCGCCCAGGCCCCGGCCATCAGGCTCGCCCTGCCGGCCGCCGCCGAAGGCAACCCCGAGGGCTATCTCTTCCCCGCCACCTATCCGGTCGACAAGGCCACCACCGTCGAGGGCCTGCTGCGCTACATGGTCGACACCGCAACCAAGCGCTTCGGCGGCCCGCGCATCGCCGACGGCGCCCGGCGCCACGGGCTGAGCGTGCACCAGATGGTCATCGTCGCCAGCATCGTCCAGGCCGAGGCCGACACCCCCGAGGACATGGGCAGGGTGGCGAGGGTCGTCTACAACCGGCTCGCCCAGGGCATGCCGCTGCAGATGGACTCCACCATCAACTACGCCCTGGGCCGGGACACCGTGGACACGACCCACCAGGACACCCGGGTCGACAGCCCCTACAACACCTACGAGCGGCGCGGCCTGCCCCCGTCACCCATCGGCAACCCGGGCGACCAGGCCATGGGCGCGGCCGTCGCCCCGGCGGAGGGCGACTGGCTCTACTTCGTGACCGTCCGGCACGGCGACACCCGCTTCACCGGCAGCTACGCCGAACACCAGGCGAACGTCGCCGACTTCAACGAGCGGCGACGGGCCGCGGGGCGCTCCTGAGCAGCTGCCGGATGTCGGCGACCGCCGCCCGGCCGGCCCGGTTGGCGCCGATGGTGGACGCGGAGGGACCGTAACCGACGAGATGGATCCGGGGATCGCGGACCGCGCGCGTGCCCTCGACCCGGATGCCGCCGCCCGGCTCGCGCAGCCGCAGCGGCGCGAGGTGGTCGATCACGGCCCGGAAGCCGGTCGCCCACAGGATCACGTCCGCGTCCACGGTCCGCCCGTCGTCCCAGGCCACCCCGGTCGGCGTGATCCGGTCGAACATGGGCAGCCGGTCCAGGACGCCCCGGGCGCGGGCGTCGCGGATCGCGTCGTTGAGGGGAAGGCCGGTGACCGACACGACGCTGCGCGGCGGCAGCCGCTGCCGTACCCGCTCCTCCACCAGCGCGACCGCGGCCCGGCCCTCGACCTCGCCGAACGGGCCCTCGCGGAAGACCGGCTCGCTCCGGGTCACCCAGGTCGTCGCGGCGGCGACGTCGGCGATCTCCATCAGATGCTGGGTGCCGGACGCGCCGCCGCCGACCACGATCACCCGCTGCCCGGCGAAGGCCTGCGGCCCCGGGTACCGGGCGGTGTGCAACTGGCGCCCCCGGAAGGTCTCCTGCCCGGGATAGCGGGGCCAGAACGGCCGGTCCCAGGTGCCGGTCGCGTTGATCAGTGAGCGGGTGGCGTACGTGCCCTCCGAGGTCTCCACGAGCAGCCGACCGTCCTCGCCCGCCGACTCGCGGACGGCGGTGACGTCCACCGGGCGGTGCACGCGCAGGTCGAAGGTCTCCTCGTACGCGGTGAAGTACTCCCCGATCACCTCCGAGGACGGCCGCGCCGGGTCCGCGCCGGTCAGCTCCATGCCGGGCAGCGCGTGCATCCCGTGCACCTTGCCGTACGTGAGCGAGGGCCAGCGGAACTGCCAGGCGCCGCCCGGCCGCGGGGCGTGGTCGAGGACCACGAAGTCCCGGTCGGGCTCGAAGCCGGTGCGCCGCAGGTGGAAGGCGGCGGAGAGACCGGCCTGCCCGGCACCGATGACCACGACGTCGACGTCGCGCACCGCGCCCGCCGGCGTCGTCCCGTCCACCTCGTGCACCTCGTGCACCCCGAAATCGTTCACGATTCCGCCAACCGTGGGCGGGTCCGGGATCTTCCCGCCCCCGCCCACGCCGCTTCCGGGCGGTTACGGCTTCTGGAAGCCGGCGTCCTGGAGGATCTTCTGGCCCTCGGGCGAGGACAGCCAGGCGACGAACGCGGCCGCGGCCTCGGTGTTCTCGGAGTCCTTCAGCGTGGCGGCCGGGTACTGGGCGACGGCGTTCTGGCCGTCGGGGATGTCGACGGCGTCGACCTTGTCGGCGGCGCTTTCGGCGTCCGTCCTGTAGACGAGACCGGCGTCGGCCTCGCCGAGTTCGATCTTGCTCAGGACGGCGCGCACGTTGGGCTCCTGCGAGACCGGCTTCACCGTGAGGTTCTGCTTGTCGAGGATCTGCTTGCTGTACTTGCCGGCGGGCACCTCGGGAGCCGCGAGGACGATCTTGAGCCCGGTGTCGGCGAGGTCCTTCAGCTCGTCGACCTGGTGCGGGTTGCCTTCGCCGGTGGCGATGACCAGGCGGTTCCTGGCGATGATCGCGGGGGTGCCGGTGTCCGCCCTCACCTTGTCCATGCTCTTGGTGTCGGCGGTGACCAGGACGTCGGCGGGCGAGCCCTGCGAGACCTGGGCGACGAGTTCCTGCGAGCCGGCGAAGGAGAAGGTGAGCTTCGTGCCGGGGTGGGCCTGCTCGTAGGCCGCGCCCGCCGTCTTGAACACGTCGGTGAGGGAGGCGGCCGCGAGGACGGTGAGGTGCGCCTCGGGCGCGGCGCTCCCGGAGCCGGAGGCCGTCTCCGCGCCGGCGTCCTTCCTGCTGTCGTCGCTCGACGAGCAGGCCGCGAGCGGCACGAGCAGCGCGGCGGTGAGGGCGGCGACAGCGGCCCGGCCGATGATATAGGACTGCATATGCGACACCGTAGGTCGGAATCCTGCTCATCTGCAATAAAGTCGTGGGACTCTCCATGGCGAATGCGAGGTTTGCCGTAGGAACGGACGAGGGCGGCCGCGCGGCGGTCTCAGCCCTCGGACAAAAGGGGGGACGGGAAGCGGTGCGCGCCGTTCCGGAGCTCAGCGCCCGGCCGGGGCCTGCTCGGTGGGGTGCGGGAGCAGTTCGCTGGAGCCGCGGACCACCAGACGGGTGGGGACCATGACGGTCCGGGCGCGGGTGCGGTCGCCGTCCAGGCGGGCGAGGGCGGTTCGGGCGGCCGCCGCGCCGATGGCCGCCGGGTCCTGGGCCACGACGGTCAGGGCGGGGTCGAGGACTTCGGCGAGCGGGAGGTCGTCGAAGCCGACCAGGGCGATGTCCTTGCGCCCGGCGCGGGTGAGCTGGGCGATGACCCCCAGGGCCATGATGTTGTTCGCCGCGAACAGGGCGGTGGGGGGATGGGGCAGGTCGAGCAGGGCGGTGGTCTCGGCGGCGGCCCCGTCCTGGCTGTGGGCGCCGGTCACCAGGGTTCGGTCGTAGGGCAGGCCGGCCTCGGCGAGCGCCTCGCGGTAGCCGGCGAGGCGCTCGCGCCGGGTGTAGAGCCTGGCGGGCAGGTCTCCGATGAAGCCGATCCGACGGTGGCCGCGGGCGATGAGGTGGGTGACGCCCTCGTGGACGCCGGCCTGGTTGGAGCTGACCACGCAGTCGGCGGACAGGCCGACTCCGGGCCGGTCGAGGAACACCACCGGCAGGCCGGCCGCGCGCGGTGCCTTGAGATGGCTGTGATCGGCTCCGAACGCGGGGACGACCATCAGCATGCTCACGCGCCGGGCGAGGAAGGTCTGGATCAACGCCCGTTCCCGGTCCGGGTCTTCGGCCGAGGAACCCATGAGCAGGGTGAGCCCTCGGCTGCGTACGGCGTCCTCGATGGCGCCGGCGACGGTTCCGAAGAAGGGGTTGCCGAGGTCGGGCACGACCAGGCCGACGGTGGTGTCGGGTCCGCCGACGCGGATGTTGCGGGCCATCAGGTTCGGCTGGAAGCCGAGCTTCGCGACCGCGGCCAGCACGCGTTCCCGGGTCTCCGGGGAACTGGGCCCGTCCTCGTTGAGCACCCGGGACACCGTCTTGGCGCTGACGCCCACTTCCCTGGCGACATCGGCCAGAGTGGGGCGGCGGTTCGTGGCCATCTTCCACCGTTCCTGTGCGTTCGTCGGGCCCGGCCCTTGCCCGGGGCCGGGCCCGCTGTTCTGGCTGTGCGGCGCCCCTGCGGTCGGCGCGGTGTCGTCCGCGCGGCCACTCAGTGGGCGGACACGCCTGCCGCCTGGGCGGCATCCGCGTCGGCTACGACCGTACCTCCCTCGTCGTTCACCCTGAGTGCCCCGGTCATGATGGCGACGACCTCGGCCATGGAGTGGTCGGACGGCTTGATCAGCGCCTCGCGTCGGCCGAGCCGGTGGATGTGGATGCGGTCGGCGATCTCGAAGACATGCGGCATGTTGTGGCTGATCAGGACCACGGGCATGCCCTTGTCGCGGACCCGGCGGATCAGGTCGAGGACCTGCCCCGACTCCTTGACGCCCAGGGCGGCGGTGGGCTCGTCCATGACGACGACACTCGTGGCCCAGGCGACGGACCGCGCGACCGCCACGGCCTGGCGCTGACCGCCGGACAGTGTCTCCACCGGCTGCGTCAGGGACCGAAGACCGATCTTGAGGTCGGCCATGTGGGCCGCGGCCTCCTGGCGCATGCGCCTCTTGTCGAGCATGCGCAGCGCGCTGCCGAGGAAGCCGGGCCGGCGCAGCTCGCGTCCGAGGAACATGTTGGAGGCGATGTCCATGGAGGCGGCGACGGCGAGGTCCTGGTAGACGGTCTCGATGCCGTGCTGCCGCGCGCTCTGCGGCCCGCTGAACCTGATGGGTTCGCCGTTGAGCCGGATCTCGCCCTCGTCGGGGGTGAGCGCACCGGTGAGGGCCTTGATCAGGCTCGTCTTGCCGGCGCCGTTGTCGCCGATGACGGCGAGGACCTCGCCGGGCAGCAGGTCGAAGTCGGCGCCGTCGATGGCGGTGACATGGCCGTAGCGCTTGACCAGGCCGCGGGCCTGGAGCACGGGCGTGACATCGGCGGTGCTCATCCTGCCTTCTTCCGGGAGATCTGGTCGACGGTCACGGCCAGGATCACCAGCACGCCGGTGATCAGGGTCTGGTAGATGGAGGCGACGCCCATCAGCTGGAGGCCGTTGCGGAACACACCGACGATGAGGACGCCGATGAAGGTGCCGAGGACGGCTCCCCGGCCGCCGAAGAGGCTGGTGCCGCCGAGGACGACGGCGGTGATGCTGTCCAGGTTGTCGGTCTGGCCGGCCTGCGGGTCGCCGACGCCGGTGCGCGAGACCATGAGCAGTGCGGCGATTCCGTAGACGAGTCCGGCCAGGGTGTAGATCCCCACGGTCAGCCGGGAGGTGCGGATGCCGTTGAGGCGGGCGGCCTCGGGGCTGTTGCCCAGGGCGTAGACGTGCCGGCCCCAGGACGTGCCGCTCAGCGCGTAGGCGAAGAGCAGGAACAGGGCGATGGTGACGAGCGAGCCGTAGGTGATGTCGGTGTTGCCGAGCGGGAACGTCTCGCCGAGGGCGGTCAGCGGCGCCGGCAGGTTGGTGATCGTCTGCTCGTCCGAGTAGATGTGGGTCAGGGCGAACGCCACGTTCAGCATGCCGAGGGTGACGATGAACGGCGGGAGCGGGATCAGCCGCACCAGCAGGCCGTTGGCCAGGCCGAAGCCCGCGCACACGGCCAGGCCGAGAGCGATCGCGGCGAGCGGTGGCAGGCCGCCCTGGGCGGCCGTCTTGGCGATGACGATGCTGCCGAACGCCATGACGGCGCCGCAGGAGAGGTCGATGCCGGCGGTGAGGATGATCAGGGTCTGGCCGATGGCCAGCGTGCCCACGACCATCACCTGCTGGACGATCAGCGAGAAGTTGCCGCCGGAGAGGAACCGCTCGGTCGTCAGGGAGAAGAAGACGCAGGCCAGCAGGAGGGCGACGAGCGGCCCCGTGGTCGGTGTGGCGAGCAGCCGGCGGACCGTGGTCGGCCCCTTCAGCTGGTCGTAGGGGAGGGTTGTGGCAGTCATGGTGGTCCTTGCCGGTGTCGATGGGCGGCGGAGCGGGGTTCGTCAGGGGTACGAGCCGGGGGCCGCGTGCCGGGGGAGGCGTTCCGGGTTCCGCGGCACGCCCCGGCGCCGGGGCTCAGCCCCAGCACTTCTCCAGGCCGTACTCGGTGCCCTTGGCGTCGACCCCGGGCTTGGCGGCGTCGGTGATGAGCGTGACGCCGGTGTCGGTGTAGCCGGAGGCCTTCTTGCCGCCCTTGGCGAAGTCGGCGACCGCCTTGACGCCCTGGGACGCCATCTCCAGCGGGTACTGCTGCGAGGTCGCCGCGATCTTGCCGTCCCTCACCGCGTACGTGCCCGTGCAGCCGCCGTCGACGGAGACGACCAGCACCTTCTTCTCCAGGCCCTTCGCCTTCAGCGCGGTGTACGCGCCCAGCGCGGCCGGCTCGTTGATCGTGTAGACGACGTTGATGTCGGGTGACTTCTGGAGACAGTTCTCCATCGCCGTCTGGCCCTTGGCCTGGTCGCCGCCGGTGTCCTGCCGGCACACGACGGCCGGGTCGTCCTCCGCGACGCCGAAGCCCTTGAGGAACCCCTGGTGGCGCTGCACACCCACGGCCACGCCGGGTGCGAGGTCCAGGGTGGCGATCTTCGCCTCCTTGCCGGCCATGGCGGCCTTGGCGTACCGGCCGATGAGCTCGCCCGCCTTGACGTTGTCGGTGGCGAAGAGGGCGTCCGTGGCGTCCTGCGGCTCGGTCGGGCTGTCGAGCGCGATGACGAGGACGCCCTTGGCGCGTGCCTTCTCCAGGGCGGGGACGATCGCCTTGGAGTCGTTGGGCGTGATGAGGATGCCCTTCACCCCGGAGTTGACCATGTTCTCGATCGCGGTGACCTGACCCGCGTTGTCGCCGTCGAACTTCCCGGCCGCACTGACGAGTTCGACGCCGTTGTCCTTCGCGGCCCGCTCGGCGCCCTCCTTCATCTTCACGAAGAACGGGTTCGTGTCGGTCTTGGTGATCAGCCCGACCCTGGTTCCGCCGCCGGATCCGCCCTGCGCACCGGAGCCGCAGGCCGTCAGGGTCAGCGCCGAGACGGCGGTGAGAGCGGTGAATCCGACGGAGGCGCGGATGGTGCGGTTTCTGCGAAGCATGCTGAACTCCTGCTGGACGAGGACGGAACGGCCCTGCCGGACGGGCCGGCGGTGATGTCATCGTTGACTCATGTCATCGTTGACACCGGCTTGTGGAGGATGATGAACTCCGTCACCCGGAAACGTCAATGCCTTGGCGCCGTCACACATCGGCAACCTCGTCCGCATCCGCTCACATCGAGAGCAGGGCTCTCCGTGAGCCTCCTCAAGGCCCCTGCACACGCAGCCCTTCGCGCTGCCCACCTGGAGAGATCGAGTCATGCGCCTGCCTCTGGTCACCGTCCTCGGAGAATGCGTCGCGGACGCCTTCACCGTCCCCGCGCCCCCGCAGGGCGAGCTCGCCCTGCGGGTCCTGCCGGGCGGCGGTCCGGCGAACACGGCCGTGGCGCTCGCCCGGCTCGGCACACCCGCCCGCTTCCTGGCCCGGCTGTCCGACGACGTCTTCGGGCGTCTGTTCCGCGGTCACCTGGAGGCCTCGGGGGTCGATCTCACGGCTGCCGTACGCGCACCCGAACCCAGCACCCTGGCCGTCGCCGAGCTCGACGGACGGGGCCAGGCCGCGTACTCCTTCCACGCCCAGGGCACCGCGGACTGGCAGTGGACGGCGGACGAGCTCGCCGCGGCGGACCTCGCCTCCACGGCCTGCCTGCACTCGGGCTCCCTGGCCCTGGTGCGCGAGCCCGGCGGGACGATCGTGGAGGCCTTCCTCGCCCGTGCCTCCGCCGCGGCCACGATCTGCGTCGACCCGAACGTCCGGCCGCTGCTCGTGGCGCCGGAGGTCTACCGCGAACGCCTGCCGCACTGGTGCGCGTTCGCGGACATCCTCCGGCTGAGCGAGGACGACCTGGAGCTGCTGCTGCCCGGGTACACGGTCGAGCGAGCCTGCGACGCCTGGCACGCGGCGGGCGTCCCTCTCGTCGTGATCACCCGGGGAGAGCGCGGCGCGGTCGCCTCGCTGAACGGCGAGCGGGTCGCCGTACCGGCACCTCCGGCCGATGTGGTCGACACCGTCGGCGCCGGCGACTCCTTCACCGCGGGGCTGTTGCACCACCTCGGTGCCAGGGGGCTCCTCGGTGGGCGGCTGACGGAACTGCGGGTCGACGACGTCCTCGACGCCTGTACGTTCGCCTCCCGGGTGGCGGCGCTGACCTGCGGCGTCGTCGGGCCGAACCCGCCGTGGGCCGGGCAGCTGCGGCTGCCGGCGATCGCCGCCGGACGCACCGCCGGCTGAAGCGGCGGCTGAACCGGAGGCGCACGGTCGGCTGAGCCGGCCGCCCGGACGAACTCGGCCCAGGCCATTGACGTGTCGCCCGGAGGCCGCCCATCATCACTCCCCAGCGGATGTCATCGCTGTCACATGTCATCGATGACATTCCTGTTCCCGGGTCGACCCCACCGCCCGGCACTGCGCATCCCCCCGGCGTCGTACCACCGCAGCGGACGCGGACGCGGACACGATGCCGCCGCCCCCAGTGCAGGAGAAACCATGAGCCGAGTCCCCGTACACCGTCGTGTCCCGCCGCGCCTCGTCGCCGCCGGCGCCGCGGCCGCGACCTGCGTCGCGCTCACCCTCACCGCCGTCGCCCCGAGGGCGGCGGCGGAGGACAGCCCGGCGTACACCGAGACGTACCGCCCCCAGTTCCACTTCAGCCCCACGAAGAACTGGATGAACGACCCCAACGGACTGGTGTGGTTCAAAGGCGAGTACCACCTCTTCTACCAGTACAACCCGAACGGCGACACCTGGGGCGACATGTCCTGGGGCCACGCCGTCAGCAAGGACCTGGTGCACTGGCAGGAACTCCCGCTCGCGATACCGCACGACGACCAGGAGATGGTCTTCTCCGGCAGCGCCGTCGTCGACCACGCCAACACCACGGGGTTCGGGACCAAGGGCGACCCCGCCATGGTGGCCGTCTACACCAGCCACTCCAAGGACGGCGGCAAGCAGGCCCAGTCCCTGGCATACAGCACCGACCGCGGCCGCACCTGGACCAAGTACGCCGGGAACCCCGTACTCGACATCGGGTCGAAGGAATTCCGCGACCCCAAGGTCCAGTGGTACGCGCCCACCAGGAGCTGGCTGATGACGGTGTCGCTGTCCACCGAGCACAAGGTCCGGTTCTACTCCTCCAAGGACCTCAAGAACTGGACGCATCTGAGCGACTTCGGCCCGCAGAACGCGGTGGGCGGCGTCTGGGAGTGCCCCGACCTCTTCCCGCTGCCCGTCGACGGCGACCCCAAGCGCGTCAAATGGGTACTCGTCGTCAACATCAACCCCGGTGGCATCGCCGGTGGTTCGGCCGCCCAGTACTTCGTCGGCGACTTCGACGGCACGCGCTTCACGCCCGACGACGACGGCTCCTACACGCCCCCGCCCGGCGTGACCGTGCAGGACTTCGAAGGGGCCGACTACGGCACCTGGCGGACGACCGGCACCGCCTTCGGCGACGGGCCGGTCCCCGCGCCGGCGCCCGGGACGTCGGGCACGAGCGGCTTCGAGGGCAAGGGACTCGTCGACAGCTTCCACACCGGCGACACCGAGACCGGCACCCTCACCTCGCCGCCCTTCACCGTCGACAGCGCGTACCTCAACTTCAAGGTGGCAGGCGGCCGTCACCCGCACGTCCCCGGATCGGTGACGGGCGACTCGCCCGCACCCACGGGAGAGGTACTCGCCGACTTCGAGCAGGACACGTACGGCTCCTGGACCACCACGGGCACCGCCTTCGGCCACGGCCCGGCAGCCGGCACCCTCCCCGGGCAGAATCCCGTCTCCGGCCACGCCGGCGGCGGCCTGGTGAACAGCTTCGTCGACGGCGACGCGACCACGGGCACCCTCACCTCGCCCGAGTTCACGCTCACCGCGAAGTACGTCAACCTCCTCATCGGCGGCGGCCACCACCCCTCCGGATCCGACGCGCCCACCGCCGTCCGGCTCGTCGTCGACGGCAAGACCGTGCGCAGCGCCACCGGCTCCGACTCGGAAGAGCTCAACTGGGCCTCCTGGGACGTCGGCGATCTCTCGGGCAGGACCGCACACATCGAGGTCGTCGACCGGAACACCGGCGGCTGGGGGCACATCCTGCTCGACCAGGTGATGCTGTCCGACACCCCGGCACGGCCCCGCTCGACCGAGACGACGGTCAATCTCCTCGTCGACGGCGAGGTCGTCCAGAGCGAGACCGGCACGGACAGCGGCAGCCTGGACTGGGCGTCCTTCGACCTCCGCGCCCACCAGGGCAGGCAAGCCGTCGTCCAGATCGTCGACATGAACCGGGGTGGCTGGGGCCATGTCCTGGCCGACCACTTCGTCGCCGCCGACCGGCCGGCGATCCCCAGCGTCCGGCGGGCCTCCTGGCTCGACCACGGCAAGGACTACTACGCCGCCGTCTCCTGGGAGGGCAGCCCGGACGGCCGGCGCCGCATGATCGGCTGGATGAACAACTGGCAGTACGGCAACGGCATTCCGACCTCCCCCTGGCGCAGCGCCCAGAGCATCCCGCGCGAGATGGCCCTGCGCACCGTGAACGGCCGGCTCCGGCTCACGCAGCAGCCGGTGTCCACGGTGGAGTCGCTGTACGGCGGAACCCCGATCGTCGTGCGCGACGTGAACGTCGCGGAGGGCACCGCGCCGCTGGCCGGGGGCCACGCCGACGGCAAGGCGCTCGACATCCGGGCCACGTTCTCCCTCGGTGACGCCGAGCGTTTCGGGTTCACGGTCCGCACGGGCGAGGGGCAGGAGACCGTCGTCGGCTACGACACCGGGACCCAGGAGCTGTACGTCGACCGGACACGGTCGGGTGCCGTGGACTTCCACGACGACTTCCCCGGCGTCCAGCGCGCCCCGCTGACGGCCCGGAACGGCAAGGTCGAGCTCCGGATCCTGGTCGACTGGTCCTCGGTCGAGGTGTTCGGCGGCGACGGCGAGGCCGTGATCACGGACCAGATCTTCCCGAGCCCCGACAGCGACGGCGTCCAGATCTTCGCGGAAGGCGGCTCCGCCCGCCTCGACGGCGCCGAGGTCTGGCAGGTGCGGTCGTACCGCGACTGACCACCCGCGCGGGGCGGCGCTCCAGCCGCTGATCGAGGAGAAGGAGTCCGTGCCCCCGTTCCTGAGACCGCTCGGCGCCGGTTGTCGCGCGGTCCAGAGGCGCGGGACACTGGAGGCGTCCGGCGAGGGGCCGGCCTTGACCGCACCCGAGGGTGCTGACGGCCTCTGCGTGATCCCGGCATCGGGCGGTACGGAGGTGTGGGTGATGTCCCGGAGCACTGTCACCGTTCGGGCGGCCAGCGGATCGGACCATCGGCTCACCGGGCGTCCCGGCTCCGAGGCGGCGTTCTCGTGAGGGTGGCCGACAGCCGGGTTCACCGACTCGTGGACGTGCCACCGGCAGGCCGTGGCCTTCTGCGGCTGCGTGTGCACGTGCCCGGGGCCGGGGCCGACGGCATCGTCGGGATGACGGCGGTGCGGACGCTGCTGATCGGTGATGTGCTCCTGCGGGCCGTCGAGACGGAAGGACGCCAGGTCCTGCACGACTGCCTACCGCGGCCGCAGTCCTCCGATGCGCTCGGCCGTGTCCTGTCCGACTTCTCCATCCACCCGCCCAGCGGATTCACCGGCCCGGCCGACGCCCACGTCGTCGCCGGCGCGCACCGGGACGGCGAGCGCGGCGTGTGGATCGAGGTGGGCCCCGTACGACCGGACACCACCTGGGCAGGCCCGGGCCCGGGCCCGGGCCCGGGCCCGGGCGCGGATGCGGATGCGGATCCACCGGCGGTCCGGCTCGCGCTGCTCGGCAAGCCGTACGCTCAGCCGCTCACCTTCACGGCTCGCGAGGTCGAGGACGCGGGCCGGACCCTGGGCCGGTGGCGGGCGTCGGTCGCACGGTGGGCACGATCGCCGTCCCGGCCCGTCCCGGAGGAGATCCTCCAGGGCGCGGCCCGCGCGATCGGCGACAACCTCGACACCCCCGCCCTGCTCGGCGTCCTCCACGAGGTCGAGGGCTCGTCCGGCGTGCCGGACGGTGCGCGATTCGAGACGTTCGCCCATGTCGACCGGGTCCTCGGGCTTGATCTCACACGTGAGGTGGGCAGGTGACGGCCCGGCTGATCGTGCTGCGGCACGCCAAGTCGGCATGGCCCGAGGGAGTGCCCGATCCCGAGCGCCCGTTGGCCGGCCGGGGAAGACGCGACGCTCCCGCGGCCGGGCGGTGGCTGCGCGAGGCGGGACACGCGCCGGACCTCGTGCTCTGCTCGACCGCGCTGCGCACCCGCCAGACCTGGGACCTGGTCTCGCAGGAACTCCAGGGTGCACCACGGGTGTTGTTCGAGCTCCGGTTGTACGCGGCGGGGGCCCGTCGGCTACGCGGCGTCCTGCGGGAGGTGCCCGAGGAACGCAGGTGCGTGCTGCTGATCGGCCACCAGCCCGGCGTACAGGACCTGGTGCTGTCGCTCGCGGGCGGCGGTGACGACGAAGCCCGCACCCGCGTCCGGGGCAGGTTCCCTACGTGCGCGATCGCGGTCCTCACCGTGCCGGGACGATGGTCCGAACTCGCCGAGGACTCCGCTCTGCTGGACGAATTCACCATCCCCCGGGGGCCGGTCGAGGGGTGAAAGACGGCCGCGCGCGGCGGCGCGCGCGGTGAGCCGACGGACAGTCCGTCCTCCGGGGTCCGCGTCAAGAAGCCGTCAGGAGCGGGACGTGCGGCGCAAGGAACGCGCCAGGACCGGCAGACACGTTCCTGCCGGGGGCCGACGCTGGTCGGAGTCCCGTCCGAAGGAGTCCCCGACATGACCGCACTGGCCGCTTCGAGCACCGAGAAGGACGCGGTGGCCGGCGCCGAAGAGCCCCCTGATACCGGGGCGCGGCACAAGCTGACCGCCGTCACCGGCCTGGCCGCGCTCTCGCTGGACGCGATGGCGTCCGTCGCGTACGGGCCCGAGGCGATCGTCCTGGTGCTGGCCGCGGCCGGTGGCCACGGGCTCGGGTTCACGCTGCCGGTCACCCTTGCCATCGCCGGTCTGCTCGCGGTGCTTGTCGCCTCGTACCGGCAGGTCATCGCGGCGTTCCCGGACGGCGGCGGGTCCTACGCCGTTGCCAGGACGCACCTCGGCCGCCGCACCGGCCTGGTGGCCGCCGCCTCCCTGGTCCTGGACTACGTGCTCAATGTCGCCGTCGCGGTCACCGCCGGCGTCGCCGCCCTGACCTCCGCCTTCCCGGGTCTGTACGACAGCCGGCTGATCATCTGTCTCGGCGTCCTGGTGCTCGTCACGGCCGTGAATCTGCGGGGCATCGTCGACTCGGCCCGCGCGTTCATCGTCCCGACGGCCGTCTTCGTCGGCGCGATCCTCGTCCTGATCGTCGTCGGGCTCCTCCGCGACGCGCCGGCATCGACCGAGGCCTCGGTCGGGCACGCCTCCGTCCTGGCGGAGAACGCCACCACCGTCGGCGCGCTCCTTCTCCTGAAGGCCTTCGCTTCCGGATGCTCGGCGCTCACCGGGGTCGAGGCCATCGCCAACGCGGTGCCGTCCTTCCGCGCCCCGGCCGCCCGGCGGGCCATGCGCGCCGAGGTCGCCCTCGGCGCGCTGCTCGGCGTGATGCTGATCGGTCTGGCGGTGCTGATCTCGCGTTTCGGCCTGCGGCCGGTCGAGGGCGTCACCGTCCTCGCCCAGCTCGCCGACGCGTCGCTCGGCCACAACTGGGCGTTCTACGTCGTGCAGTTCGCGACCATGGTGCTGCTGGCCCTCTCCGCGAACACCTCGTTCGGCGGGCTGCCCGTCCTGTTGAAGCTGTTGGCGCGTGACAACTATGTGCCGCACGTCTTCGGGCTCAAGGCCGACCGCCAGGTGCACCGGCACGGCGTCGTCTGGCTCGCGCTCGTGTCCGCCGCACTGCTCGTCTTCTCGGGCGGCGACACGAACACCCTCGTACCGCTCTTCGCGATCGGCGTCTTCGTCGGCTTCACGATCGCCCAGACGGGCATGGTCCTGCACTGGCGCACGGAGCGCGGAACCGGGTGGGCGGGGAAGGCTCTGCTCAACGGAGCCGGGGCAGTGCTGACCGGTGTCTCCGCGGTCGTCGTCACCGCCACGAAACTCCACGACGGCGCCTGGCTGATCGTGATCGCCCTGCCGCTGCTCGTCGCCGTGTTCGAGGCCGTCCACCGGGCGTACGGGAGGATCGGCGAGCGCCTGGGCGTCGGCCGGATTCCCGAACCACCGCACCGCCAGCGCTCGTTGGTCCTGGTGCCGGTCTCGTCGCTCACCCGGCTCACCAGCGAGGCCCTCACCGCGGCCGTCTCCCTCGGCGACGAGGTCCGTGCGGTCACGGTCTGCCACTCGGACGCCGAGGACCTGGCGGCCGGCGAGGCCCTGGAGCGGGACTGGGCACTGTGGAACCCCGGCGTACCTCTCGTCCGGCTCTCCTCCGCGCGGCGCTCCCTCGGCAGGCCCGTCTCCGCGTACGTACGAGTACTGCGCGAGACCGAGCCCGACACGCGGGTCACCGTGCTCGTACCCGAGGCGGAGCCGGAGCGCCTCTGGCAGCGGCTGCTGCAGAACCAGCGCGGTGCGGTGGTCGCACACGCCGTACGGCGGGATACGGACGCCGTGGTCTGCCGGCTGAGGTTCCGGCTCGGGGCCCGCTAGACGGGCACGACGCATCGGGCGGACCGGATGCGTCGGACGGACGAGCGGACAGAGGGATGCGAGCGAGAGCGGGCGGCGTCCTGCCGCGCCGGAAGAGGTAACCGGAAGAAGTAAAAAGCCGCCCGCACCCGGCAACCTTTCGCGCGCCTGCGGCCACTGGGAAGCGTGTCCGGCCGTTCCGTGTCCGGACCCGCCTTTCTTCGTGAACCGTTCGCAAGGAGAACGTCTACCCATGAGCAACCGCACACACGGTCGGCCCCGCGGGCGTCACCGCCGCCGCTGGAGCGCCACCGCCCTGCTGCTCGGAGTGCCCGCCGCCGTCGTGCCGTACCTCCTGTTCACCCAGGAGGACTCGCAGGCCGCGACGGTCGACGGCAGTGCGTACTACCGGCTGGTCTCCGTGCGCAGCGGCAAGGTGCTGGACGTCAACGGCTTCTCCACCGCCGACGGCACCCGTATCCAGCAGTGGACCGACCAGAACACCGCCAACCAGCAGTGGCGGCTGAGGCCCACCGGCGACGGCTACTACGAGCTGGTGAACCGCAACAGCGGCAAGGTGCTGGGCATAGCGGGCGATTCGACCGTGCAGGCGGCCGCCGCCGAGCAGCAGACCGACAGCTCCTCCGCCTCCCAGGAGTGGCGGATCGACGACGTCAGCGGTTCCGACGCCGTCACCTTCACCTCCCGCAGGAGCGGCCTGGTCCTGGACGTCCGGGGAGGGGCCACGGCCGACGGCGCGGCGGTCATCCAGTACGGCGGTCATGGCAGCACCAACCAGCAGTGGAAGCTGGTGAAGACGGCGGAGGCCCCGGCCACCGGGACCGGGCCGTACGCGTGGAGGAACGCCCAGGTGGTGGGCGGCGGTTACGTCACCGGTCTGGTGTTCAACCCCCGGGAGCGGGGTCTGCTGTACGCGCGCACCGACATGGGCGGCGCCTACCGCTGGGACACCGCGGCCGAGCAGTGGATCCCGCTGACGGACTGGATCGGCGAGAAGGACTGGAACCTGCTGGGCATCGACGCGGTGGCCACCGACCCCGTCGCACCCGACCGGCTCTACCTCGCGGCCGGCACCTACACCAACGCGTGGGCCGGCAACGGCGCGATCCTGCGCTCCACCGACCGGGGCCGCACTTTCCAGCGCACCGATCTGCCCTTCAAGCTGGGCGGCAACGAGGACGGCCGCGGGGCAGGTGAGCGGCTGGTGATCGACCCCTCGGACAACCGCACCCTGCTGCTCGGCACCCGGAAGAACGGCCTGTGGCGCAGCACGGACAGCGGTGCGACGTGGCGGCAGGTCTCCTCGTTCCCGGTCAAGGACGGGGCGAGCAGCGGTGCGGGCATCTCCTTCGTGACGTACGGTCCGGCCGGCAGCAGGACGATCTACGTCGGCGTCGCCGACCGGTCGACCTCCCTGTACCGCTCCACCGACGGCGGCAGCACCTGGCAGGCCGTCTCCGGCCGGCCGACCGGCCGGCTGCCGCAGCACGGCGTCCTGTCCGGTGACGGCTCGCTGTACCTGACGTACACCGACAACCTCGGACCCAACGGCGTGACGGCGGGCTCGGTGTGGAAGTACACGCCGGCCGGCGGGGCGTGGAAGAACGTCTCCCCGTCCCAGGGCGGCCACGGGTTCTCCGGTCTGGCCGTCGACCCGCAGAAGCCGTCCACGGTGATGGTCACCACCCTCGACCGCTGGTGGCCCGAGGACGAGATCTACCGCACCACCGACGGCGGCACGACCTGGAAGGCACTGGCGGACACGTCGGTGCGGAACGCCTCCGCCGCTCCCTACGTCGGCACCCACACCGGGCACTGGATGACCGCCCTGGCCATCGACCCCTTCGACTCCGGGCACGTGCTGTACGGCACCGGCAACGGCATCTGGCGCAGCAAGGACGCCGACGCCACCGACGGCGGCGGCACCAGCCACTGGACCGTCGGGGCGCGGGGCCTTGAGGAGACCGCGCTGATGGACGCGATCGCCCCGCCCGGCGGCGCCACCGTCATCACCGCCATGGGCGACCAGGGCGGATTCCGCCACGACGACCTGAACAAGGTCCCGGCCGGGCGACTGAGCAACCCGATGATGGCCAACAGCACGGACATCGACTTCGCCCAGTCCAACCCCTCGATGATGGTCCGCGTCGGCCGGGGCGGCGCGCAGGACGGCGCCTACTCCACCGACGGCGGCATCAGCTGGAAGGGCTTCAGCGCGGAGCCGGTGGCCGGGGCCCAGGACGGCCGCGTCGCACTCGCGGCCGACGGCTCGACCATCGTCTGGACCGAGGCCGGTCAGGCCCCGTACCGCTCGACCGACAAGGGGGCGAGCTGGTCGAGGGTCGGCGGACTGGGCACCGACGCGGTCGTCGTCGCCGACCGTTCCTCGGCCGGGACCTTCTACTCGCTGAGCGGCGGCACGCTCTACGCCAGCACGGACGGCGGCGCGACCTTCACCGCCCGCGCGTCCGGTCTGCCCTCCGGCCGGCTCACGGCCGTCCCCGGCATCGCCGGGGACCTGTGGATCGCCGACGGCGGGAAGGGGCTGCTGCACTCCACCGACGGCGGCCGCAGCTTCACCACGCTCACCACGGTGAAGTCCGCCTCCGCCCTCGGCTTCGGCAAGGCGGCGCCCGGTGCCTCCTACCAGGCCCTGTACCTGATCGGCACGGTCAAGGACGTCGCCGGGGTCTTCCGCTCCACCGACAAGGGCGCCACCTGGCTCCGCGTCAACGACGACGCCCACCAGTGGGGCAGCATCGGTGGCGTCGGCGTCATCACCGGCGACCCGGACACCTTCGGGCGGGTCTACATCGGCACCAACGGACGCGGTCTCCAGTACGGCGACCCCTCCTGACCCCTCCTGACCCCTCCCGACCCCGACGCCGGAGCGGGCCGGGCCCGGGCGGAATCGTCCGCCCGGGCCCGGCCCGGCAGCCGCGGCGGGTCAGGCGCAGGTGCCCCCGTTGAGCGTGAAGGCCGTGGGGGAGGGGTTGGCGCCGGTGTGGGTGCCCTGCATTCCGAAGTTCGCGGTCGCGCCGGGGGCGATCGACCGGTTCCAGTCGGCGTTGCGGGCGGTGACGGTGGTGCCGTTCTGGGAGACGGTCGCGTTCCAGGCGCTGGTGACGCGCTGTCCGGCCGGGTAGGCCCAGCCCAACTGCCAGCCGTCCACGGCGGTCGGGCCGGTGTTCTTGACGGTGACGGTCGCGGTGAAGCCGGTGCTCCAGACGTTGTTCACCGTGTACGTCACCGCGCAGGCGGCGGTGGGCGGTTCTTCGCCGCCGCCTGCCGTCCGCTCGGCGGCGTAGGCGGCGAGCCAGGCCAGCGGGGCGTTCCAGTTGACGGCCACTTCGTTGGTGGAGTACGAGCCGATGTCGTCGATGTAGCAGGCGGCGGGCGCGCAGCCCGCCAGCTTCTCCTGCGCCACCGGATCCTGGAGCCCGCTGTCGGCACCGCCCGCGAGCGAGCCCGCCGGCGGGTGCGGCAGCGAGGGGTCCAACTGGTGCGCCCAGAAGCGGTGGTGCTGGTTCTGGGAGGACCTCTCGCCGTAGCCGGTCACATACGACTGGCCGAGGGCGTTTCGGCCGAGCAGGTAGTCCATCGCCTCCAGGACGCCGGCGCGGTAGCGGGCGTCGCCCGTCAGCTCGCCGGCGACGGCCATGACGATCGCGTTGTCGGCGATGTTGCCGTTCGAGCCCCAGAAGTAGCCGTCCGCCGGGGTCGGCACCGCGTAGCCCTGGGCGGCCATCCGGGACAGGTGGACGTCGGCGGCCGAGGTCACCGAGGCGCGGATGCGGGCCACGTCGGTGGCGGGCAGCCCGTTGGGGACGGTGGCCAGGACGAGTCGCCCCAGCGCGGCCGTGTCCGCCCAGCCGAAGCCGTACGGGCTGAAGGCGTCGGAGGAGGTGTGCCAGGGCGAGGAGGTGACCGCGTCCCGGTAGGCGCTCTCACCGGTCGTCGCGTACAGCTCGGCGGCCGCCCAGTAGAACTCGTCGGTGACCTTCGTGTCGCCGTAGGCCCCGCCGCCCGTGCTGTCCGAATCCGGTGCGTACAGGGCCGGGTTGGCCTGGGCTGCCGTCCAGGCCCGGCGGGCGGCCGAAAGGCACCGGTCCGCGTACGCGGAGTCGTACGGACGGAAGACCCGGGCGCACTGCGCGGCGGCCGCCGCGAGGTTGAGGGTCGCCGCCGTGGACGGGCGGTGCAGCTCGCGCGGCTGGGCGTCCTGGTCGGGGCGCATCGGCATGCCCGTCCAGGCCGCATCGTGGACCTTGTGGAACGCCGTGCCCGCGTACGGCCTGCCCTCGGGCACCTGCATCCGCATCAGGAAGTCCAGCTCCCAGCGCGCCTCGTCCAGGACGTCCGGCGTGCCGTTGCCGCGCTCGGGGACACGGAGCGTCGAGTCGCCGAGCGCCGTGTCCTTGCCCGCCCGCTTGGCCCGCTCGAAGGAGCTGACGACCAGCCAGGTGGATATTCCGCCGTTCACCACGTACTTGCCGTGGTCGCCCGCGTCGTACCAACCGCCCCTGACGTCCTGGGTGTAGTCGCACACGGTGGCCTGGCACGGGACGGAGACATCGCCCTTGTTGGGCGCGATGCCGAGGTGCCCGGCCGGGCGTGCGTAGGCGGACCCCACCAGGGAGGCGTCGATGGCGATGCCGCTGCGCTGGTGGTGGAAGAACGCCATGGAGTCGGAACGCAGCGCGTCGTAGAGGTCCGCGCGGATGTCGAAGGGCACGCTGCTGCTGCCGTCCACCGCCAGGACGTATCCCGTGCCCGTCTCCCGGTACGCGGAGAAGTCGGCCACCTGGATGGACTGCCCTGAGGGGGCGTCGGCGCCGCGCGGGACGGTCGAGCCGGAGGCCACCACGGCCCCGGACGCGTTGCGCAGCTGCCAGGTGAGCGCCTGCGTCGCCGTGGTGACGACCGTCGCCCGTTTCGGACCGTCGGGCAGGTAGCCGACCTGGTTGACCCGTACGGCGGCGGTCCCGGCGGCGGCGACGGGGACGTCTGCGACGGCGGGCGCGGTCACCAGACCGCCGAGGAGGAGAACACCCGTCAACAGGGCGGCGGAGTGACGTAACGAGCGGGAGGACGGCATGAGCGGCTCCTTGCGAGATGTAGCGAGCATGTCAACTCTGTGGGTATGGGAGCGCTCCCATACGCAGCGGCGCGGAACGGTGGTCGGGGGCGGGGGATCTGGAGCGCACAGTAGTGACGGCTCCCGGCACGCGTCAACGGGACCCGGTGCGGCCGGTACCCGTCGGCGACAGGGCTGCCCGTACCCCTGACCGGCGGGTCCGGGGATTCAGCCGGCCGATGGTGCGTCGCGGCCCCAGAAGCGGCCCACCATCTCGTCCATGTCGTAGTGCTCGCTCTCGCTGCCGGCGGGGACGATCGTGTAGGACGCACGGAGGAACGTCTTGACCAGGGACCTCGGTGCGCGGAGCACCGCCGCCTGGTCGGGTGGGTGCAGGCAGATGTAGAACGTATCGCTCGCCGGGTCGGACGAGGGGTGGACCGAGACGTCGCCGAGGCCCACCCACATGCTGAGCCCGGCCGCGAGGAGGTCGCGGGAGAAGGCCCAGGGGATCGGCTCGTCGGTCTCCACGTGGCAGTCCAGGTGCACGGCGTACGGGTCGCCGCGGTGGTACCGCAGACGCGCGGGCACCGGCAGGGTCAGGTCCGGACGGATGACGGCCGTCAGCGTCAGGAAGGCGGAGCAGTCGGGCTGGTCCGCCGCCCCTGGGCGCTTCCCGGGTGAGCTCCAGCCGATCACGGGTGCTCCAGGGTGGGCTCGACGGGCCGCTGTTCGCGGGAGAGGGGCACGCGCTTCAGCCGGAGCACGCGGTCGGGTTCGTGCGCCGGCTCCCATGCGTGATCCGGCTCCCATACGTGATCCGGCAGCCCCGGGACGTACCGTCCGCTGCGGAACCAGAGACGGGCCAGGGCGGCGAAGATCGGGGACTCATGAAGAACCGTTTCGTCTAAGTGCAGGACGGTGACGTGGCGTTGGGTCGTCATGACTGATGAAACGATGCTGCAAGATCCTGGTAACTCCTGCCGGCGCCTGTTCCACGGCTTGCGGCAGGGGCTCAGTTGTTCGTCCATCCCATGGCGTGTCAGGGGATTCGCTCAAACGTTTCAGTGCGAGATCGGAAGTACCTCGATCGTGTGGCTTGATCACCCGTTAGTGATGCAACCCTTTCTCGGACCTTGGTCGTTAGGTGGGCGTGAAGTCGCCAGAAGGGTTTGAAGAAAGGGTTCTTCATTGGAACTCGCCACCACGCACGAGTTAACCGGCGACGGGAACCGGACACCCGCCGGACAGGCCCCAGGGCCGACCTGAAACAAGGGCACGGAAGAATCAGATGGACTGGTACAGAGACAGGCCAAGCTTCTACATCCCGCAATACCCCACGGAACCGGGACGGGTGATGCCGGAGTACCCCGGGATGGGGCGTGACGTTCCGCAGTACCCCGCGGGCTCGGGGTGGGGTGTGCGGGAGTACCCCGTGACGGGACATGACGTACCGCAGTACCCGACGGCTCCGGGGCGCGACGAGCGCGACCCGTACGGCGGCATCCCCATTCCCACGCAGCAGCCGTGGGACGGCTCGGTGCTGGACAGCACGCTGAGCCACCAGAACCTGGAAGAGGAACTGGCTCAGATGCTCTCCGCCGCGCCGGCGTCGAGGCCGGCTCCCGACGTGGAGGAACAGCAGCCGCCCAGAATCGACAGGCGGCGCACACGGCCGAGACCGCAGTTCCGCGATCTCTACCGGCGCATCACGCAGGTGGCGGCCCTCTTCACCGCCATCGCGGTGTGCGCGGCGTGCCTGCTCGTCTGGTCGATCGCCTATACCTACGGTCAGCTCTCCGAGACCGCGGCGGCCGTGCTGCCGACGCACCTCGCCCAGTGGTGGCCGCTCACGCTGTACGGCCCGTGGTCCGTCGCGGCCCTGTCGATCCTGCGCGCGGCCGTGCAGCGGCATCCCGCGAGGCGCTCCTGGGGAGTTCTCCTGGTGACCTCGGCGGTCGCGGTGGCGCTGTGCGTCAGCCACTCGTCGCGCTCGGCGCTGGCCCTGGTGACGCTCGGAATTCCGCCCATCACCTCTCTGGTGTGCTTCTGGGAACTCGTCGGCCAGTTCTCCTCCGGGCGCAGGACCCGGCAGCGGGGCAGGGGGCGGCAGCCTTCCAAGGCCTGAGGGTTTCCCCACGCCCGCCTGCCGACGTGCGGGGGGCGAGCGGATCACGATGCGGGAGTGGGCAGCGGTGTGCGCTGCCCACTCCCGCATCATGCGGTTCCGGCGGTTCCGGCGGTCCCGGAAGCTCCGGGATACCGGAACCGCCGCGAGTGCCGGCGGCGCGGAGCCGGGCCGGGGACTATTCCCCGGCGGTCGTGGTCACCTGTCGGGGAGGCCGGCTGTCGTCCATGGTGCCGCCGGGTGCCGACGAGAGGGCGCTGGTCGCGGTGACGAGGGCGATGAGGATCGCCGTCGCCCCGAACACGGCGCGTGCGACGGCGCGTGCGCGGCGTTCGCTGGCGGCGCGGACGGACCAGGGTTGGGCGAGGGTGGCGACCGAGGCGTCCTTGACGCGTGTCCTGAGGGCCTCGCGAGGGGAGCCGGAGGCGTCGTCCGGCACCTGTCGGCTGAGGGCGGCGCGGGCGTTCCGCAGCCGGCGGGTGGTCGCGTAGGTGGTCGCCTGTGTCTCGGCGGCCGCTTCTTCCACGCTCAGGTCCAGGCCGTCGCACAGCAGCAGCGTCCGGCGCTGCCACGGCGGGAGTGTCAGGAGAGCCCGTGTCACGGGGTCGGCGGGCGACGGATGCGCGCGGCTCAGGCCGGGCCGCAGCCGGTGCCAGGGGGAGAGGGCGTACTCGTGGGCGCGGGCCCGTACCCACCCGGCGGGGTCGGGGTCGTGCGCGACCTCCGGCCAGTGCTCCCAGGCCCGGTGGAAGGCCTGCTCGGCCGATTCGAAGGCGAGGCTGCGGGATCCGGTCAGCACATAGGCCTGTTGGGTGAGACCGGGCACGGTGGAGACGTACAGCGCGTCGAAGTCCGACTCGGGGGTCGGGGGCGGCCGCTCCGTCGTGGGGAGCGGGCCCGGTGGGCTGGACGGCGTGGGGTGCATGATGCGGTGTCCCTGGGGTGTGCGGTTCACTCGTAATAGGCGGGGCACCGGTCGAAGAAACCTTTCCTTTGACCCGTTCGCCCCGTTCACCTCCCGCATAACGAACGAGATCGGAGAACGGGGCGTCTGGCGTTCGGGTGGTTGAATCACCCGAACGAGCTACCCGAGGGGCCGCGTCGAACGCGCGCCCGGCAGGTGTGGCGGGGAACTTCAGCGGCTGCCGAGGAGCGCGCGCCAGGTCTGCGGGCCGACGACCCCGTCGACCTGCAGGTCGTGCTTCTGCTGGAAGGCGATCACCGCCGACTTCGTGTTCGCGCCGAACGCGCCGTCGACCTTGAGGCCGTACCCGTAGACGTTCAGCTGCGTCTGCGCCGCCTTCACCGCCTGGCCGGACGAGCCGTACTGCACGGTCTGGACCAGCGTGGACCAGGTGTTCGGGCCGATGATCCCGTCGGCGGCCAGGGACCGGGACTTCTGGAACTGGACCACCGCGGCGTGGGTCCTGGGGCCGAACGCGCCGTCGACGTCGACCTTGTAGCCCCGTGCGGTCAGCAGCTGCTGGGCGGACTGCACGTCCGCGCCTCTGGAGCCGCTCTTGAGGGTCGGCCAGGAGACGCTCGGGGCCGGGAGCTGCCCACCGCCGCCACCGCCGGTACCGCCGCCCAGCTTGACCGGGCGGAACGGGTCGTAGTTGTCGTTGCCGATCCCGTACCTGAGCTGCCGGTGGGTCGTGCCGTACGTACCGCGCTGTTCGTACGCCCAGTAGGCGCTGTGCGAGGCGTTGGCCCACTTCTCGAAGATCACCACGTGCCGGAAGTCGCCGTCGTCGGTCCGGTGGTCGATCAGCAGGTCACCCTTCTGGAGCTGGCTCACGCTGCCGAGCCGGGTGGTGACGCCGTTGCGCGAGTCGGCGAGGCCGACGGTGTTGAGTCCGGGCCTGCCGAGGCCGAGGGCCATGGAGACGAAGCCGGAGCAGTCCTGGCGGTAGCCGTCCTTCCAGACGCGCTCCATGCTGTACGGGACCGGGCCCCCGTTGTTCGCCGTGAGCCAGGTGCGGGCCCGGTTGATCATCGTGTCGCGCGAGAGCGTGGCCGTGGCCAGGGTCGTCAGCTCGCCGGGCTGGGTGACGAGCGTGCTGTCGGCCTCGGGCTCCGGCCCGTACGCGGCCTCCTGCTGCTCGGCGGCCGTCGCCGGACGAGGGGTGCCGTTGTCGGCGAGCGACGGTACGACGGCGACCGCGGCGGCCACGACACCGCCCGCGGTGACGCCGATGAGGGTGAGCCGTGCGCGGCGGGTGAGCCGATTGCGAAGAGACATGATTCCCCCGAATTCCTCTTGTGATGGCGGGACCTGACGGAGAGGTCGAACCGGTCGAGCCCAACTGGCCTTGCAATCAAGGCTGTTCGTCGAGAGTGCCGATGGCCCCCCGACGCGGCATCACGATGGCAAATTTTTCGGCCAGGGCCCAGCGCTGTGCGGAAGCCGGATCGGGTGGTGACGTGATCGCGACAATGTCCCGTCGCGTCAGTCCGCGACGCGGACCGCGCGGGCCGGGCGGATCGCGGCGGCGCGGCGGGCCGGGCCCACCGTGGCCAGGAGCGAGGCGGCGAAGGTGGCCGCGGCCAGGCCGAGGATGTTGGTCCACTCGACGGGGAACCCGCCTTCGAGACCCGTGAAGGCCGCACTGTTGCGGTACATGAGCCAGGTCGTGAGGACGCCGAGCAGGGACCCGAGGACGATCCCCTCCGAGGCGACGAACGCGCTCTCCCAGAGGAAGGACCGCCGAACGGTCCGCGCCCGGAAGCCGAGGGCCCGCAGGATTCCGATGGTGCGCCGGCGCTCGCGTACGGCCCGGACCATGACGACGCCGAGGCCGGTGATGCCCACGCCGAGGCCGAGGGCGAGGAACCCCTGCATGAGGCGGAAGAAGGCGGTGCTGGAGTCGAACTGGTGGCGGATCTCGGAGGCGATCGGGGTGGCGACCAGACTGGACGACAGCTGCTCGCCCTGCAGTTGGGTCGCAAGCGCGTCGGGAGAGG
Source organism: Streptomyces sp. NPDC051909 (assembly GCF_040681095.1). NCBI lineage: Bacteria > Bacillati > Actinomycetota > Actinomycetes > Kitasatosporales > Streptomycetaceae > Streptomyces > Streptomyces sp. NPDC051909. The sequence goes on from NZ_JBFAYA010000011.1 coordinate 192,731, forward strand.
TCCCGGGGCGGGTGCTGACGAGGGCGGAGGCGTTCTGGGCCTGGCCGCCGAACAGTCCGCGCATGCTCCGCTCGCCCATGACCACGGGGTACGTGGTCGAACTGGCCCCGGTGCCCGGGTAGAAGACCATCCCGTTGCTGAGCACGCCGGCGATGACCTTCTGTTCGGCGCGGCCGGTGCGCGGGTCGGTCACGGTGAGGGTGTCGCCGGGGTCGTAGTAGTCGCCGGCCGGGCCACCGGTGCTGCCGAAGAAGCCGTCGATGACGACGTACCGCGGATCGGACGCCAGGGTGCGCCAGACCGCGGGGTCGTCCGCGAGTCCGGGCAGCCGCTCGCGGAAGGTGATGCCGGTGATCGCGCCGTCCGGCACGCCCACGGCCGCGATGTCCAGCGGCTGGGTGCTGCGGTGCCCCGGGTCGGTGGCCCGGCCGGTGGCGTTGAGCAGCGGTGTCGTGGTGGCGATTCCGGCGGACGACGGACCGTCGCGCAGTTCGGCGACGAGCCGGTCGCCCGCCACCTGGGGGTTGTAGTCGAGCCGCAGGGAGTAGCCGGCCGTGGCGTCGGCGACGACTCCGTCGACACCGGCGCGGAGGATGCCGGAGATCTCCGTCAGAAGGACGAGGACGAACACGATCAGCGTGTACATCACGAGCGTGGCGCCGGTTCGGAACCGTTTCGCCAGCGGGTAGGCGACGGCGAGCCGCTTCGCCAGGCCCGACTCCGACGGGCGCTGGAGGAACCGCCGCACGGGGCGGAGCAGCGTCTTCTGGTTGTCGCTGACCAGCACCACGGCGGAGAAGGCGGCCAGGGCTCCCTGGATCACGTAGACGGACATCGACGGCGTGTCGAAGATCGCCGGGCGGACGACCGGGGCCAGCAGCGTCCAGGCGAGGACGGCTCCCGCCACGAGGGTCGTGACCGTATGACGGGGGAGGAGGCGCGACAGCGCCGGGGCTGCGAACGCCAGAGCGAGCGCCGGCATGAGGTAGGTCGCGTCGGGCTGGCTGCGCGCCAGTGCCGGAACCGCGACGAGCGCGCACAGCACCGTCAGCGCGGAGGACACGAGGAGCAGTCGGCGTCGCGGCTCCCGCCCGGCCGTGGTGGGAAGGTCGCGGATGGCGGCGATGATGTTGAACCTGCTGATCCGCACGCTGGTCGCGAGGATCGCGGCGAAGGCGATGAGCAGCCCCATGGCGACGCCGTTGAGGATGCTGGTGGGCGTCACGGCGAAGGCGATCCGGATGCTGCTTCCGCCGACCGACCAGCCGCTGAAGATCTGCGCGGCCACCACGGAGACGCCCCAGCCGACGGCGACGCCGATGGCCACACCCGGCAGCGCGGAGAGCAGCGCGTAGGCGGCTCCTTCGACCGTGAACGAGGCGACCAGGCGCGAGCGCTTCATCCCGATGGCCCGCACCATGCCCATCTGCGACTTCCGCTCCTCGCCCAGCATGACGAAGATGTTCACCAGGAGCAGCGCGCCGGCGATGATGCTGAAACTGCCGATCATCAGGAACAGCGCGCCGAGGGAGTCGCCGGCCTCCTCGGCCTCGCGCAGCACGGTGTGCTTCGGCGTCTCGATCGCCGTCCGGGACGCGAGCGGGCCCAGGGCCTCGCGCACGTCCGAGGTCACCCGCGCCGTCAGGGCGTCGCCGCTCTCGACACCGCCGCGGTTGGAGACGAAGGTGACCGAGCGCGGCTCGGCGCCGGCGGCCCGGGCGGCGGACTCCAGCGTGCCCGGTGCCAGGAAGGCGTCACGGTTCAGCCTGCCGCCCAGGCCCACACCGGCCAGTCCCTGTTCCGGCACCACACGGTCCACGCGGTACGTGTGCGGCGTGCCGAACAGATAGAGGGTGATCGGCTGCCCGGCTCCCACGCGCAGCGACTGCGCCAGCGGCGCGTTGATCACGACCTCGCCGGTCCTCGGGCCGGGCCCGTCGATCCCGGACCCCCCGCCCGCCGCGCCGAAGCCCGACGCCTTGTCGAAGTCCATCTGCCAGGCCAGGACGCGGGGTTCGGCGACGGTCCGGTCGCCGGAGCGCGAGACCGCCGATGCCTGGGTGGCCTGGGCGTTCAGCACGCCGTCGACGTCGGGATCGCCCTCCAGGACGGCCAGCCGCTCGGCGACCTCGCGTCCGGCGGGCCCGGGCGGTGCGACGACGCGCTCGTCCACGGGGCCCAGCGTCCGGTACGCCTCCTGGCGTACGGAGAAGTTCAGGGTGTCACCGACGACCAGGGCCCCGATGATGATGGCCGTGCCGAGCACCGACCCGCCGATCACGAGCGCGGCCTCGGTGCGCCGCCGGGCGAGCTGGCGGAAGGCCAGTCGGCGGGAGACCGGCTGCCGGACGGTGACCAGGACGAGTGCCGCCACCGCGAGCGCCAGGGCGATGAGCAGGGGGGCGAGCAGGTTCGGATACATCACGGATCCCGGGACAGGTCGCCGACCGCGCCCGTGGCCGCGGCGACCTGCCGGAGGTCGTCGACCAGGCGGCCGTCGCGCATCCGGATCAGCCGGGGCACGCGTGCGCCGATGGCGGCGTCATGGGTGACCAGGACGATCGTCTGGCCCTCCTCCCGGTTGAGCTCGCACAGCAGGTCCATGACCTGACCCGCCATGGCGCTGTCGAGGTTGCCGGTCGGTTCGTCCGCCCACACGATGGCCGGCCGTCCGGCGAGGGCACGGGCGATGGTCACCCGCTGCTGTTCGCCTCCGGACAGCTCGCCGGGCCGGTGCTCGACCCGGTGGGCCAGGCCGACCCGGTCGAGCATGGCCAGCGCCCGCTGCCGTGCCTCGCGCGGCCGGGTGCCCACCAGCAGCAGGGGGAGTTCGACGTTCTCCGCCGCGGAGAAGACCGGGATGAGGTTGAACGACTGGAAGACGAAGCCCATGGTGCGGGCCCGGTGCTCGGTGCGCGCGGCGTCCGACATGGCGAAGAGGTCGTGGCCGTCGATCTCCACCCGGCCGCCGTCGATGCCGTCGAGACCGGACAGGCAGTTCAGCAAGGTCGTCTTGCCGGACCCGGACGGGCCCATGACCCCCACGAGCTCGCCATGGCGTACGAGCAGGTCCAGGTCGTCCAGGGCGGTGACCGCCACCGAGCCCGTCCGGTAGATCTTGCGGACTCCGGTGGCGACCAGGAGGGGCCGGTCGCTGTTCATGCCTTCCATACGAACCCCGGAAGGAAGGGCCCGCTACGGCCATGCAGGCCCGACCGGGGGCCCGACCGGCCCGCACCGGGGTCCGGTCGGCCCCTGTGCGCCGTGTTCCGGGCCGAGGACCGTGGGGTGCACAGGCCCGACCGAAGGCGGGGACGCCCCGCCGGCCGGTCCGGCCGGCAGGAGCGTGAGCGGACATGATGTTCTGGTACGGCAACGGGATGAACGGATGGGGCTGGTTCGCCATGTCGGCCGGGATGGTGCTGTTCTGGGGCCTCCTCATCACCGCCGTCGTGTTGGTCTTCCGCACCCTGAACCGGGCGACGGAACAGCCCGCACGCAAGGGCGGCCCCACGGCGCCCGAGCAGATCCTCGGTGAGCGGCTGGCCCGCGGCGAGATCGACGAGGAGGAGTACCGCAGGCGCCTGAACACCCTGCGGAGCGGCGAGTCGTAGCTCGTGCCCTCCGGATCCGGACGGAGGTGCCCTCCCGGTCACCCTGGGTGTCCGGATGCGGGCGGAGGCGTCCCCGGTCACCCTGGGACCATGGCCGGTCGGATGCCCGGAGAGCCGGGCGGGCACCGAGACGCGCTCCGCGAGCTGTCCGCACGGCACGGAGCGCGCGGTGGCCTGCTGCCGGCCGCGCTGGAGCGGATCAGGGCGGCGACCGCCGCCGGGCCCGAGGAATGGGCGCCCCAGGTCGCGGTGGCGGCCGGACTGCCCGGCGCCGCGGGGCTCGGTCCCGCCACGTACTTCGCCGATCTCGCCGCCCCGCGCGGAGAGCGCCATGTGCGCGTCTGCACCGCGACGGCCTGCTTCGCGGCCCGCGGCGGCCGGCACCTGGGAGAGGCCGAGGACGCACTCGGCGTGCCGGCCGGCCACGTCGCCGCCGACGGCCGGACCTCGCTCCAGACGGTGCGCTGCCTCGGCTACTGCTACGCGGGCCCCGCCGCCCTCGACGGCACCCGCCCCTGCGTCGGGGCCGACCTCGCCGACCAGCTCGCCGGACGCGCGGAGCCGCGCGCACCCGGCATCCCCGTCGCCGACACCACCGCCGCGCCCGTCCTCCTGGCGGGCATCGTCGCCGGAGAATCCGCCTGGGACGTGTGGCGCCGGGCGGCGGCCGCGCCGCGTCCCGACGACGTCCGCGAGGAGGTCGCCGCCGCCGGGCTGCGCGGCCGAGGCGGCGCCGGGTTCCCCGTGGCGGCCAAGTGGGCCGCGGTGGCGGGCCGGCCCGGCGCCGTCGTGGTAGCGAACGGAGACGAGGGCGACCCCGGTTCGTACGCCGACCGGCTGCTGATGGAGGAGGATCCGGAGCGCGTCCTCGCGGGGCTCGCCCTGGCCTGCCTCGCGTGCGGCGCCTCGCGCGGGACCGTGCTCGTGCGCTCCGAGTACCCGAAGGCGATGGCGCGCCTGCGGCGGGCGGTGCGGGACGCGGTGGCGGCCGGGGACCTCGCCGCCACGGCCGGGGAGGCGGGGCCCCGGCCGTACGTCGAGATCGTCGAAGGGGCGGGCTCGTACGTGGCCGGCGAGGAGACCGCGCTCGTCGCCCGCCTGGAGGGCGCCCGCGGCGTCGCGCGCCCGCGTCCTCCGTACCCCACCGACCACGGCCTGTGGGACGCGCCCACCGTCGTGAACAACGTGGAGACGCTGGCCGCCGTTCCGTGGATCGTGCGGCACGGGGGCGCGGCCTACGCCCGGCGCGGCGTACCGGACGAGACCGGCACGAAGCTGGTCTGCCTGTCCGAGCGGTTCGCCCGGCCCGGCGCGTACGAGGTCGAACTCGGCACGCCCGTAGGGGAGATCGTCACACGCTTCGGCGGGGGCCTGAAGGACGGCGGTGAACTCGTCGCCCTGCAGATCGGCGGCCCCCTCGGCGGCTTCCTCGCCGGGAACGCCCTCGACGTCCCGCTCGCCTCCCGGGCGCTCGCCGAGCGCGGCGCCGCACTCGGCCACGCCGGCCTGGTCGCCTTCGACGCCGGCACGGACCCCATCGAACTCCTGCGGCACGTATGGGAGTTCGCCGCCGAGGAGAGCTGTGGAGCATGCGCGCCGTGCCGGATCGGCACCCGGCGAGGGCTCGAACTCGCCCGCGAGGCAAGCGGGACGCCGGGGGAGGCGTACGCGCGGCTCGCCCGGCTGATGGGCGAGGCGAGCCTGTGCGCCTTCGGGCGCGGTGTGCCCGCCGCCGTCCGCAGCCTCGGCCGCGCCTACGGAGCGGCCCTGGAGGGGTGGGACCGATGACCCGCCTCCGCGTCGACGGCGTCACGGTCGAACTGCCCGCCGGAGCGAACCTGCTCGACGCGGCGCGGGCCGCCGGCGCCGAGCTGCCCAGCCTCTGCCACGACGACCGCCTGCGACCCGTCGGCTCCTGCCGGACCTGCCTGGTCCACGCCGACGGGCGGACGGTCGCCGCCTGCGTCACACCCGCCACGGAGGGCATGACGGTCGACACCGCCGGCGAGGACGTACGCGACCTGCGCCGGGACGCCGTCGCCCTGATCGCCTCGGCGCTCCCGCCGTACGCGCTCGCGGACGCCTCGACCAGTGAACTCGCCGAAGCCTGCCGGGCCGTGGACGTCGGTCCGGACACCGCCACCGGAAGCCCCCTTCGCGGGCGGGACGACACCCACCCGTACGTCCGTCTCGACCGCGACCTGTGCATCGCGTGCGGCCGCTGCGTCCGCATGTGCGCCGACGTGCAGGGCACCTTCGCCCTCACCCTCACCGGACGCGGCGCCGACACGGTCGTCGCCCCCGGCACCGGCGGCCCCTGGGCGGCATCGGACTGCGTGGCCTGCGGCGGCTGCGTCGACACCTGCCCCACCGGAGCGATCACCCAGCCCGGTCCCGGCCAGGGCCTCACCTCCCGTACCCCCGACCCCGGCCGGGTCCGCACCACGTGCGGCTACTGCGGCGTCGGCTGCACCCTCGACGTCGTCGTCCGCGACGACCGGGTGGCCGCCGTCCTCCCCGCCCGCGACGGTCCCGTCAACCAGGGGCACGCCTGCGTCAAGGGCCGCTTCTCGTACGGATACCTCACCTCGCCCGAACGCCTCACCGAACCCCTCGTCCGCCGGGGCGGCACCCTGACCCCGGCGAGCTGGGACGAGGCGATCGGCGTCGTCGCCGACGGACTGCGCTCGGCGGTACGCGACGGCGGCCCCGACGCGGTCGCCGCGATCTCCTCCGCCCGCGCCACCAACGAGGAGAACTACCTCGTCCAGAAGTTCCTGCGGACCGTCATCGGCACCAACAACGTCGACAACTGCTCCCGCCTCTGCCACGCCCCCTCCGCCGCCGGACTCACCGCCTCCTTCGGACTCGCCGGCGGCACCGATCCCTTCGACGACGTCGAGACCGCCGACTGCCTCCTCGTCGTCGGCGCCAACCCCGTCGAGGCCCACCCCGTCGTCGGCGCCCGGCTCCTCCAAAGGGCCCTCGCCGGTGCCGCCCTCGTCGTCGCCGACCCACGGGCCGTCGGCCTCGCCCGCCATGCCGACCTCCATCTGCGACCGCGCCCCGGCACGAACGTCGCCCTCTTCCACGGCCTCGCCCACGTCCTCGTCGCCGAGGGCCTGACCGACGCCGGCTTCCTCCGCGCCCGCGCCACCGGACTCGACGAACTCACCGCGCTCCTGGCCGACTACCCGCCCGCACGCGTCGCCGCCCTCACCGGCGTCCCCGCCGAGGACATCCGCACGGCAGCCCGGCTGTACGGCCGGGCCGAACGCCCCGCCGTCGTGTACGGGCTCGGCGTCACCGAGCACCTCCACGGCACCGACGGCGTGCGCACCCTCGCCAACCTGCCCATCCTGCGCGGCGCCGTCGGCGGCACCGGACGGGGCCACGGCATCAGCCCGCTGCGCGGCCAGAACAACGTCCAGGGCGCCTCCGACATGGGAGCCCTGCCCGACCTCCTCCCCGGCTACGGCCGCGTCACCGACCCCGCCGCCCGCGCCCGCGCCGAAGCGGTCTGGGGCCGGCCGGTCCCGCCGGAACCGGGGCTGCGGATCCCCGAGATGTTCGAGGCGGCCAGGGACGGCCGGCTCCGCGCCCTGTGGATCATCGGCGAGGACGTCTGCGCCACCGACCCGGACAGCCGGCGCGTCGCCGAGGCGCTCGACGCCTGCCCGCTGGTCGTCGTCGACGAGCTGTTCCTCAGCGAGACGGCCCGGCACGCGGACGTCGTCCTGCCCGTCGCGTCCTGGCTGGAGAAGGACGGCACCTTCGTCAACTTCGACCGCCGGTTCCAGCGGGTCCGCCGCGCGGTCCGGCCGCCGGGCACCGCCCGCACCGACTTCGCCACCGTCCACGCCGTGGCCACCGCGATGGGCTCCGACCTCGGCTGCCCCACTCCCGCCGACGCCCTCGCCGAGTGCGGGCGGGTGGCCCCGGTCTTCGCCGGCCTCTCGCATGCCCGCCTCGACCGCGAGGGCGCCGTGCCCTGGCCCTGCCCCTCGCCCGACGGCCCCGGCGAAGCCACCCTGTACACCGAGGAGTTCGCGACCCCCGACGGCCGCGCGCACCTCTCCGCCGCCCCCTACCTGCCGCCGGGCGAGGAGCCCGACGCCGACTACCCGCTGCTGCTCGTCACCGGACGCCGCTGGGCCCACTACAACTCCGGCAGCATGACCCGGCGCGGCGGCAACCTTCTGCTCGACACCCACGGCCGCCTCGACCTGCACGCGCGGGACGCCGCGCGCTACGGGGTGCGGGACGGCGCCCCCGTCCTCGTCGACAGCCGCCACGGACAGGCGCGGCTGACCGCCCGGGTCGGCACCGACCTCACCCCCGGCCAGGTCTTCTGCGCGTTCCACTTCCCGGAGGACGGCGTCAACGCGCTCACGTCGGAGCACGCCGACACCGTGACCTCGTGCCCCGAGTACAAGGTCACGGCGGTACGGCTGCGCCCCGCGTCATGACCGTCCGCGTCATGACCGTCGGCGTCATGACCTTCCAGGTCCCGCCGCGGTGTCGTCGCTCTCGTACGCGAGCCGGGTGCGGGAGACCGAGACGACTCCGTCGACCGTCGCGCACATGCGCTCGATCGCCGGGATCAGGCCCCGGTACGGCACCGTGCCGGCGAGCTCCACCCGGCCGTCCCGCACCTCGACGGTCACGTCGCCCGGTCCGAGGCGGAGCGTGCCGCCGAGGACGTCCTCGGCGATCTCGCGGCGGATGTCGTCGTCGTCCCGGAGGAAGATCCCCAGCAGGTCCCGTCGGCTCACGATGCCGACCAGCCGGTCATCCTCGTCGACCACGACGAGCCGCTTGACGCCCTGCACCTCCATGAGACGGGCCGCCTCCACCACGGTCCACCCGGGACGAGCGCACACCGGAGGCGCGGACATCAGCTCCTCCGCACGCGTTCCCTCGGCCTTCGCCCGCTCCCACGCCTCAAGCCCCGGCACGGCAGGGACGTCCCCCGGGGCGGCGGCCAGGTCCGCCGTCTTGCGCAGCAGATCGCCCTCCGACACGACACCGATCACCCGGTTCTCGCCGTCCACCACCGGCACGGCGGTGACCCGGTGCCGCGCGAGCACCCGCACGATCTCCTTGAACGGCGCGTCGCCGCGGACGCTCACCACGTCGCGGGTCATCAGCTCCTCGATCCTGCGATGACGCATCATCCACTCCTTCCGGACGTCAGCACGAATCTGCGTCGTCCGGCTCCGCGCCACAAGGGCCGAACGGGGTGCTGTCGGGTCCGGTCTGCCCTGGTACGGCCGGAGCCGGCGTGGTCCACTGGGAGTGAGGAAGGATCCGCGTGAGGACGCGGAGCAGCGGCTTCGTACCGCGCACCGCGCAATCAGGATCCGCGAGAAGCGGATGGATCCTTCCTCCACGTCGTGCCCTCGCGTCGGCCGCCCCCCGCGTTCGCCACAGACCTGCTGTCCCGCCCCTTCGGAGGGAGACCGGTGATGAACCCCGCCGCCCGGCACCACATGAGCGACCTCGGCCGCCGCGTCGAGGCCAGGCGCACCCGCCTCGGCCTGTCCCGCGAGGAGGTCGCCGAGCGGTCCGGATCCACCCCGGGCTACATCGAACTCCTGGAGCACCACCTGCCCAGTCCCGGGATCGAGTTCCTGGTCCGGCTCGCGAACGCACTGGAGACGACCGTCCAGGACCTCTCCGGCTACACCGCGGACATCGCGCCCGGCCCGGGCCGGGCCGCCCTCCATGCCCGGATGGACGAGATCGACGAGACGGAATGCTGGGCGCTGCTCGACGACCACGGCGTGGGGCGTGTCGCCCTCATGACGGACGAAGGACCGGAGATCTACCCCGTCAACTACCAGGTCGTGGGCAGAGAAGTGCTGTTCATGACGGCGGAGGACACGCCGCTCGCGCGGGCGGCGGGCTCGGGCCTGACGATCGCCTTCGAGCAGGACCACGTCGACGAGGCCTTCAGCCAGGGCTGGAGCGTGCTCCTCGGCGGCCCCGTCCGCCGGGTGTCGGACCGGGAGGCGGCCCAGTCGCTCCGGAACGCCGCGTACTCCACGCCGTGGGCGGGCGACGGGCGCGACACCGTCGTCGTACTGACCCCGGGCCGGGTGACGGGACGGCGCATCCTGGTCGAGGGCGCACCCGGGACGCCGTCCACGCCGCCCGAGTCCTGACGGCCCGAGTCCTGACGCCCCGAGTCCTGACGCCCCGATCCCTGACGGGCGATTCCCGAGGACCCCGACCGCCGCCGTCGGCTACGCCAAGGGCACGACGGCCACCGGCGCGGGACTGTGGTGGATGACCGCATGGGCCACGTGGCCGAGATGCGGGCCCACGGGGACTCTCCGGGTCCGGCGGCCCACGACGACGAGATCCGCGTCCCGCGACGCCTCGACCAGCTGGTAGGCGGCGGAGCCCCTGACCGCCCCGGCCGTGACGTCCACACCGGGGTAGCGTCTCCGCCACGGCCCCAGCAGATCGTCGAGGCCCCCTACGAGACGCTCACCGAGTTCCTCGCCGATCCCCGGATCCACCATCGCCGCGTAGCCGTACGAGGCGGGCAGCGTCCAGCTGTGCAGGAACCGCAGGGGCAGGCCGGTGCGAGCGGCCTCCGCGAACGCGAACCCGAGCAGGGGCTCACACCCGTGGTAGATGTCGACACCCACCACGATCCCGGCGCGGGAGGGCGTCGTCGGCCCGCTCCCGGCCCGCACCAGGGCGACCGGCTGCCGGGCGGCGCCGACGACGGCGAGGGACACCGTGCCGACCACGAAACCCAGCAGGCCGCCCAGACCGCGCGAACCGAGCACCGTCAGGTCCGAGTCGTTCGCGGCCGCGGTCAGTACCTCGGCGGCCCGGCCGTGCGCCGACTCGGTGAACACCTCCAGATCGGGGTGTTCCTCGCGTGCCCCGTCCGCCGCGTCCCGCAGCAGACTCCCGGCGCGGTCGGCGTGTGCGCGCACATGGGAAAGGGGCACCTCCGGCGCGTCCGGCCATTCGTCGACGTGCACCAGCCGGAGCGGCGTCTCACGGAGCACCGCCTCCCTGGCCGCCCAGCGCACGGCGGCGACGCTTTCCCCGGAGCCGTCAAGACCGACGGTGACCTGGGCTGTCATGGCCTGCCTCCTCCTCGGACGGGCCCGTACGTCGGCGTCCGGGTCCCGGACGGCGTACGGAGGCCAGGACATCAGGCTGTGCCCGCCGGCCCGCTCGCCGGAGGGGCCGAGCAGGGCTCGATGGGGACCGAACGGCCCTTTTCCGCGGGCTCACCCCGGTGCCAGCGTGGGAGACGCGGTGTCCCCGGCCTCGTTCCCGGCCGTGGGCACCCCGCAGGAGGCACCATGAGCAGCGAGATCCTCGCCCGGCCGGTGCTCGGCGACATCGTCGTGGGCGTCGACGGGTCCCCCGCCGCCCGTGCGGCCGCGCTCTGGGCCGCCGCCGAGGCGGACCGCCGGGGCCGCTCCCTGCGCCTCGTGCACGCCGCCGACACCGACCGGCGCGCCTTCTGGGCCGACACGGAGACGATCCGGGCGGTACGCGACGCGGGCCGCGACCTGTTGACCGGGACCGCGGACGGGGTCCGGGCCCGCTTCCCCGACCTCGCCGTCACCCAGGTGCTCAGCCGCCACGAGCCGGTCGCCGGCCTCCTCGGCGCCGCCGGGCGGCACGGGACGGTCGCGGTCGGCAGCAGGGGGCTCGGCGGGTTCTCCGCCCTCATGCTCGGTTCGGTCGGGCTCGGAGTGGCGGCGGGCGCCGAAACCCCCGTGATCGTCGTACGCGGAGACCATGAGCGGCCCGAGACGGGATCCGTGACCGCGGCCGTGCACGACGCCGCGGACCTGGACTGGCTCCCGCTCGCCGCCGCCGAGGCCGACGCGCACAAGGCGGCCCTGCGCATGGTGAGCGTCTGGAACGTGCTCACCCATGTCGGCAGCGTCGCGTCCATGCTCGACGACCTCGACGCCGTCGCACGGCAGCGCGTGCACGAGATGAGGACGCTCGCCGACGGCGTCCGCGAGGTCTACCCCCGGTCGGTCGTCGTGCCCCACGTGGAGACGGGCACGAGCACCCCCGGAGTCCTGATCGAGTCGAGCAGGAACACCGATCTGATCGTGATGGGCCGCGGCCGCCGATCCCTCGGCGCCGAGCCCTCCCTGGGGCGGGTCGCTCATGCCCTGATCCACCACGCCCACTGCCCGGTGGAGATCGTTCCTCCCGGCTTCGTGACGGGGGACACGGACGGCGACAGGGACGGCGACACGGACGGGGACAGGGATGCCGAAGGGGACGGGAAGCCGTGAGCGACGTCCTGGTCGGCATCGACCCCCGTGAACTGTCCGTCCCGGCCCTCGTGTGGGCCGCCGACGAGGCGGTGCGCAGAGGCGCCCGGCTGCGCCTGATCGTCGCCGTTCCCCCGGTCCACGACCGGCTTCCGTACGCGGCGATCGCGCACCAGGGCTCCCTGCGGATCCGGGCGCAGTCGATGCTCTCCAACGCCGAGGACCTGGTCCGGGAGCTGTACGACGGGCTGTGGACCGCGACGGAGCTCGTCGACGGGGCCCCTGCCGGTGTCCTGTGCGACCGGACGCCCGGTGCGGCCCTCGCCGTAGTGGGCTCACGCCGCCTCGGCAGGGCCGCCGAGGTGCTCAGCGAGGGCTCGGTGGTCGTCCCGCTGACCGCGCGCGCCGACTGCCCCGTCGTGGTGGTCCGCGAACCGGAGCACACGGCCGTGCACCCGCCGCTGATCGTCGTCGGCGTGGACGGCAGCAGGGACTGCCGGGCCGCCGTCGCCTTCGCCGCCGCGGAGGCCGGTCTGCGCGAGGCACGGCTCATGGCGGTCTGGGTATGGCCCCGCCCCCTGCTGTCCCACGGCGACGAGACCGAGGGCCTGGCCGAACGCCGGCGGCTGCTCGCCGAGTCGGTCGCGGGCTGCGCGGAGCGCTACCCGGATGTGGACCTGGAACAGGTGATCATGCGCGGGCACCCCGTCGAGGAGCTCACCCGGGCGTCCCGTGAGGCCCTCGCGGTCGTCGTCGGCCGCAGGGGCCGCGGGGGCTACCTGGGCATGCGGCTCGGCTCCACGGTCCACGGACTGCTGCACCACGCCGAGTGCCCGGTGATCACCGTTCCCCTGCCCGAGAACGGAGAGACGGAAGATCCCCCGCTCGCGGCCGACCGCGAGCGGCCGCTGACCGGCGACCCTCCAGGGGCGCGTACACGAGGAGCAGAACGATGACCGGAGACAAGATGGCACGCAGGCACAGCCGCTTCCCCGACTTCGACGACTGGTTCGGCCGGGAGTTCCCGGGGCTGCCCGGATGGCGTCCCGCGACCGCCGCGCACTCCATTCCGGTGGAGGTGTCCAGCGACGCCGGCGGATACGTCCTGCGGGCCGAGCTTCCCGGGATGGACCCGGACGACATCACGATCACCGTCGACGACAACCTGATCACGGTGAGCGCGGAGCACAGCGAGAGCGAGCAGGACAAGGAGCACTCGGAGTTCCGCTACGGATCCTTCCGCCGGACCGTACGGCTTCCGTCGACGATTCCCGCCGACCAGGTCGACGCCTCGTACGAGGACGGCATCCTCACCGTCCGCGTCCCGATGCCCGAGGAGAAGACCGAGACCCGACGGACGATCCCCGTGCGGCGAGGCGGCGGCACGACCGGGTGAGGACGGACGCACGCGCGACAGGAAGCGGGTGGGCGCCATGAAGGCAGCCGTCCTCCGGGACGTCCGAACGGTACGTCCCGGGGACCGGGTCCTGATCTCCTGCATCTCGGCCTGCGGCCGCTGCCAGTGCCGCGGCGGTGGGGGCTGGATCCTGGGGCATCTCGTCGACGGCACGCAGGCGGAGTTCGTCCGCGTGCCGTTGCTCGCCGACATCTTCCCCACCGCCTACGAGCTCGCCGACATCTTCCCCACCGCCTACGAGGGTGGCGTCCTGAACGGCGGCGTACGGCCGGGCGACACCGTCGTGGTCGTCGGCGCGGGCCCCGTCGGCCTCGCCGCCATCGCCACGGCCCGCCTCTGCAGCCCCGGCCGGATCATCGCCGTCGACCTCGCCGGGCCCCGGCCGGCCGCCGCGCGCAAGCTCGGCGCCGACGCCACCGTACGCGCCGACGAGGGTCCGGAGCAGCTGGTCGCGGACCTGACGGACCGTCTGGGCGCCGGCGGCGCCCTCACCGGCTGATCCCTCACCAGATGATGTCGTGGGCGGGGGAGCCGAGGCGGGCGGGGGGCCGGTCGAAGGACAGCCGGTCCACGACGGCGACGACGCCGTCCACCCGTTCGGCGAGTCCGACGAGCGTCCGGGCCTGGCTCTGTGTCCGGACCCGGCCTTCGAGCGTCACCACCCCGTCCAGCGCGTGTACGTCGACCGCGTCGGCGCTCAGACCCATGGCCTCGACGAGGACGTCCTGCTGTACGCGGCGTCGTATCTCGGGGTCCGGGCGGAGGAAGACGCAGAGCAGGTCGCGGCGGGTCACGATGCCCACCAGCCGTTCCTCCTCGTCGACGACGGGCAGACGCTCGACGCCACGCCGGACCATCAGCCGTGCCGCGTCCGCGACGGTCTCCTCGGCGTGCACCGTGACGGCCGGCGCGGTCATGAGGTCCCGCGCGGTCGGCTGTCGGCGCGCCAGCAGATCGGACTCCGAGACGACTCCGACGACACGGTCGTCCTCGTCGAGGACGGGCGCACCGCTGATGTCGTGCTCGGCGAGCAGCTTCGCCACATCCCTGAACGGTGTCGTCGGGACGACGGAGACCACGCGGTCGGTCATCAGGGCGCCGACCTTCAGGTGCTTCATGACCGCGCCTCCTGTTCGAGTCCCTCAAGCCTCTGGGCGGTGGTTCTCCCGCCTCACCACCGTCTGCCGATCGCCGCCGGCCTGCGAGGGCCGAACGGTCCACGCCCGGGCCCGACCGGACCCGCGTGGGTGCCGGGGGGACCTTCGGCCCCTCCCGTGCCCCCAGCGGCCCTCCAGCCGCGGTGGTACGGGATGTGAGGGTGAGAGAGGCGAGTCGCCGCATCCCGAGACGGGACGAGGAGGAGCCATGGCCGGAACCGACGGACCGTCCCGGCCCCGGCAGGGGCGGAGCCCGTACCCCGGTACGGGCCCGGTCACGGGAGCGCCGCTTCCACGGCCCGGTGAGCATGGCCCGCGGCGGGTGAGCCCGTCATGACGAGCTCGGCGACCACGCCGACCGGAGAGGCGACGGGCCTCACCCAGGGCCTCACCGAGGCGGAGGCCGCCCGCCGGCTCGCCCGCACCGGGCCCAACGAGGTGGCCGCGGCGAAGCCCGTACGGCTGCACAGCCGCGTCCTGGCGCAGCTGCGCGACCCGCTGATCATGGTGCTGCTCGGAGCCGTCACGCTCACCCTCGCCATCGGCGACCACCCGGACGCGATCGTCATCGCGCTGGTCGTCGTCGTGAACACGACCGTGGGCGTCGCCCAGGAGATCCGGGCCGACCACGCCGTCGCCGCCCTGTCCGCCCTGAGCGCCCCGCACGCGCGCGTGCGCCGCGACGGAGCCGTACGCGACCTGCCGGCCGCCGGGATCGTTCCGGGAGACGTGCTCCTCCTCGGCGAGGGCGACATCGTGGCCGCCGACGCCGCCCTCGCCGAGGCATCCGCCCTGCTGCTCGACGAGTCCATGCTCACCGGGGAGTCGGTGCCCGTGGACAAGGACGCCGGAGCCGCGCTGAGCGCGGGCACCGTCGTCGTACGCGGTCGCGGGGTGGCCACGGTCACGGCCACGGGCCCCGCGAGCGCACTCGGGCGCATCGCGGCCCTGCTCGACGCCCGTCGCGAACCGACCCCGCTGCAACGGCGCCTCGCCTCCCTCGGGCGCGTGCTCGCCGCGGTGACGCTGGGCCTGTGCGTGCTGGTCTTCGCGCTCGGCCTGGCCCGGTGCCTCCCGCTCGGCACGATGGCGGTGACCGCCATCAGCCTGGCCGTGGCGGCGGTCCCCGAGTCCCTGCCCGCCGTCGTCACCCTGGCCCTCGCCCTCGGAGCGCGCCGCATGGTCGCACGGCACGCCGTGGTGCGCCGTCTGCCGGCGGTGGAGACGCTCGGCTCGGTGTCCGTCCTCGCCACCGACAAGACCGGCACCCTCACGGAGGGGCGCATGGTCGTCCAGCAGGTCTGGACGCCGCAGACGAGCACGGAACTCACCGGTGTGGGGTACGAGCCGGAGGGCGAGGCGCTGATCGACGGGCGGCCGGCGGAGGAGGCGGAGCTCGCGTCCGTCCGGGAGCTGCTGACCGTGGCCTCCCTGTGCAACGACGCCGCGCTGCGCCCACCGGCCCCCGCCACGCCCGACGCCCGCTGGGGAGCCCTGGGCGACCCCATGGAGGCCGCGCTGCTCGCCGCCGCGGTCAAGACGGGCTGCCCGGACGCGGCGGAGCTGTCCGCCACGCGGCCCCGGATCGCGGAGGCGCCGTTCGACAGCCTCCGCCGGCGCATGACCACGCTGCACGCGGCCGGGCGGGACCGGGTGCTCGTCTGCCTCAAGGGCGCCCCCGAAGCCGTACTCGACCCCGATGTCCTCGACGCCGGCACCCGCCTGCTCGCCCGGGCCCGGGAGGAGGCCGCGCACCTGGCCGAGCGGGGCTACCGCGTGCTCGCCGTGGCCTCGGGGACGCGGGGCGACGTGCCGGACCGGGTCGCCGCGGCGGAGTCGCGGCTCACCCTGCTCGGCCTCGTCGGCCTGAGCGACCCGCCCAAGCCGCACGCCGCCGCCACACTGGCCACCTGCCGCGCGGCGGGCATCACCCCCGTGCTCATCACCGGAGACCACCCCGCGACCGCGCGGGCGGTGGCGTCCCGCGTGTCCCTCCTGGAGGACGGCGACGGGGCGGACGGGCAGGTCATCACGGGCGCGGACGTGGCGGCCGGACGGGTGGCCGACCTCACCGCCGTGCGCGTGTTCGCCCGCACGGACCCCCAGCAGAAGCTGGACATCGTGGAGGCATGGCGGGCCGCGGGAGCCGTGACCGCCATGACCGGCGACGGGGTCAACGACGGCCCCGCCCTGCACCGCGCCGACATCGGCGTCGCCATGGGGGAGCGCGGCACCGAGGTCGCGCGCCAGGCGGCCGACCTCGTGCTCACGGACGACGAGCTCTCCACGGTCGTCGCGGCCGTCGAGGAGGGCCGGCGCGTCTACGACAACATCCGCCGCTTCCTCATCTACGGGATGGCCGGCGGCGCGGCCGAGATCCTGGTCATGCTGACCGGTCCGCTGCTCGGGCTGCCACTGCCCCTGCGGGCGGGCCAGATCCTGTGGATCAACCTGCTCACCCACGGCCTCACGGGCGTCGCCATGGGCGCCGAACCGACCGCCCCCGGCGCGATGCGGCGCCCGCCGCGCCCGCCGGACCAGCACATCCTCGGCGGCGGCGCCTGGCAGCGGCTGCTCCTCCTCGCGGCCGTCGTCACCACCGCCACGCTCGGTGCGGGAGTCGCGGCCCGGGCACTGGACCTGGCCTGGCAGAGCGTCCTCTTCCTGGCCCTGCTGGCCGCCCAGCTCGGCGTCGTCCTGGGGCTGCGCGCCCGTCTGCTGACCCGGCGGAACCCGTTCCTGCCCCTCGCGGTCCTCGCCTCCGCCCTGCTGGCCGCGGCGGCCCTGTACCTCCCGTTCCTGAGCTCGGTCCTGGAGACCGAACCGCTCGGCTGGGCGGGCGTCGCCATCGCGGCCGCCTGCGCACCGGCCGGATTCCTCGCGGCGCGCCTGGTCAGGACCGCGTTCCGGCAGCCGGCCCCGGCCGGAACGAACCGGTAGCGGCGCGAATCGGCAGCGGCCGCGGTGCCGGCCGCGGTGCCGTCGGACGGCACCGTCGGCCGTCAGGCGGCATCGTCGTGGGCGCCGAGATCCATCCGGACGTCGACGACGCCCTCCACGGCCCGCACGGCGCGCACGAGCAGGGGGATCAGCGCCTGATCGGGCAGCGCGCCACGCAGGGTGGCCACCCCTTCCGTGACCGTGACGTCAAGCCCGGTGAGGGCGGGGCCGCCGAGCACCGAACGGCGGATCTCCGCCGCGATCTCCGCGTCGTCCCGCAGGAACACCTTGAGCAGGTCGCTGCGGCTGACGACGCCCTCCAGCAGCCCGATCTCGTTCACCACCGGAAGGCGCTTCACCTTCCGCCGGGCCATGATCCGCGCGGCCTCGGCGAGCGTGGCGTCCGGGTGCACGGTGACGGCCGGGCTCGACATGAGCTCCCCGGCCCGTACGGCCCGGGCCTTGGCGGCCTCGTCGAACTCCTCCGGGCGGGGCTCCACGCTCCGGAACTCCTCCTTGGGCAGCAGGTCCGCCTCCGAGACGACCCCGACGACACGGCCTTCGCCCTCCAGGACGGGAAGGGCGCTCACCTTCCACTCGTCCATGAGGGCGACGATCTCCTTGTAGGGCGCGTCACGGCCGATCGCGATGGCGGTGTGGGTCATGACGTCACTGACGGTGTGGTGAGGGGCGGGCATCGTGTCCTCCACAGGGCAGCGGGTCGGGTGCGGACCGGCCCGCGGTCACGGCCTTCCGCAGGTGTCCGCGCGCCTTCTCGGTCCTACGGTCCGAGTGTCTCCCCGCGCGGCGATCCTGAGGAGGGCCGGTCGGCCCCCTTCCCCACCGCTGCCGTCGGCTTCGAAGGCACGTTCAGAGGAGGCTCAGAGAGTGATGTGCCACGCTGGCGCGCCAGTTCGGCCCGTGGTGTGACCCCATCAGCGAAGGAGCCTCTGTGAGCCTGGTCAACGGCCTGCCCGCGCACGTTCTGCTCGTGCATTTCGTCATCGTGCTCGTCCCCCTGACCGCGCTTGCGGTCACCCTCGGCGCGATCCGTCCCGGGGTGGCGCGGCGCATGGGCGTCACGTTGCCGTTGCTCGCGCTGGTCACGTTGCTGAGCGTGCCGCTCGCCACGGAGGCGGGGGAGTGGCTGGAGCGGCACGTCGACGGCGGCGCGCTGGTCCGGCGGCACGCCGAGCTCGGCGACGGCCTGCTGCCCTGGGCCGGGGGCCTGTTCGCGCTGGCGGTCGTCGTCTGGTGGGCCGCGCGCCGCGGCACCCCGCCCGTGTCCGGGTCCGTATCCGCGCCCCGGGCCTCGACCGGCACGCCCCGGCTCGCCACGCCGGTGCGGATCGCGGCCGTGGTGCTGTCGCTCGTCGTGGCGTCGGGCGCCGTCGTGGACGTGTACCGGATCGGTGACTCGGGCGCGAAGGCCGCGTGGCAGGACGGCTTCTCCCGGGCGGCGACGGGCGGGGGCGGCGACGACGACTGATCGACCCGGGTCCGCGGTCCGGGTCCGCGTCCGGGTCCGCGGTCCGGTCCGCTCAGGCGCTCCCGCGCGGCAGCCGCACCGTGAACGTCGTCGATCCCGGGGCGCTCGCCAGCCGCACGCCGCCTCCGTGCGCCTTGACGACGGCGGCGACGATCGACAGACCGAGGCCCGCGCCGCCACCCGCGTCCTTCGTCCGGCGGTCGGCACGGGTGAAGCGTTCGAAGACCCCCGGCCGCACGTCCTCGGGGACGCCGGGGCCGTCGTCGTGCACCTTCACGATGGCGGTCGGCCCGTCCGTCTCCAGGGCGATGGTCACCTTGGTGCCGGCGGGGGTGTGCGAACGGGCGTTGGCCAGAAGGTTGGCGAGCACTTGGTGGAGGCGGTGCTCGTCGCCGGTGACCGTCACGGGCTCCTCGGGGAGCTCCAGCTCCCAGCGGTGGGCGGGGCTGGTCGCCCGCGCGTCCGTCACCGCGTCGAGGACCGAGCGCGTGAGGTCGACGGGCAGCGCCTCGAGCGGACGGCCGGCGTCCAGGCGGGCCAGGAGCAGGAGGTCGTCGACCATCGCGCCCATCCGGCCGGATTCGGCGACGATGCGTTCCAGGGCCCGGGTGACCTCCGGTGGCACCGGACCGGGGTGCAGCAGGGCGAGCTCGGCGTGGCCGCGTACGGTGGCGACCGGGGTGCGCAGTTCATGGCTGGCGTCGGCGGCGAAGCTGCGCAACCGCTCCTCGCCGGCATGGCGTTGGGCGAGGGCGTCCTCGACATGGCCGAGCATGCGGTTGAAGGCGCCCGCCACCCGGCCGACCTCGCCGTGCGGGTCGGGCACGGGGACGCGCGCGGGGAGCGCCACCTCGCCGCTGGCGAGCGGGAGTTCGCCGACCCGGGTGGCCGTCGCGGCGACGCGGCTCAGCGGGCGCAGCGACCAGCGCACCCAGAAGGCGCCCACGACGCCGGTGACGGTGACCGCCGCGCCGAACACGATTCCGGCGACCAGTTCCAGCCGGTGTACGGGGGCCTCGACGGGCTCCCAGGGCAGTCCTGTGACCAGGACGTCGCCGTCGGCACCCGCCGCCGCCATGACGCGGAGGTCGTCGAGGGCGGAGAGGTCGACGGTGTGGCCCCTGCCGTCGACCGGGACGGCGGCGAGCCGATCGACGTCGGTGGAGGTCAGGGCGATGCCGTCGATTCCGGTGGAGCGTACGACGGCCGCGTCGGTGACCGCGCCGTGGCGCAGGCGGGCGCCGAAGGTGCCGGTCGGCTGGTGGCGCGGGTCCATGTGCTCGTCGCCGTCGCCGTCGCCGTCGCCGTCCCCGTTCCCGGGCGGCCGCCCGTCATGATCCAGGCTCGCCGGGAACCCGGTGCCGGCCTCCACGAGTTGTTCGTCGAGGCGTCCGGTGAGGAAACCCTTCAGCTCGACCACGGCGGCCACGCCGACCGCGGCGCAGCAGACGGCAAGGAGCACCGCGAGCCCGAAGGTGAGCCGGGCGCGCAGGGTGCGGGGCGGGCGGACTCTCATGCGGAGACCGGTTTCAGGACGTACCCCGCACCGCGCACCGTGTGGATCATCGGCTCGCGGCCCGCGTCCACCTTCTTGCGCAGGTACGAGATGTACAGCTCGACGACATGGGCGCGGCCCCCGAAATCGTAGGACCAGACCCGGTCGAGGATCTGCCCCTTGCTCAGTACGCGCCGCGGGTTGCGCATCAGGAGGCGGAGCAGGTCGAACTCGGTGGGGGACAGCTCGATGAGCGTGCCCGCCCGGGTCACCTCGTGGGCGTCCTCGTCCATCACCAGGTCGCCCACGGTCAGCAGCGGGCCCTCCGCCGACTGCCGCGCCATGCCGGCTCGGCGCAGCAGCCCGCGTACCCGGGCGACGACCTCCTCCAGGCTGAACGGCTTGGTGACGTAGTCGTCGCCGCCTGCCGTGATGCCCGCGATCCGGTCCTCCACCGTGTCCCGGGCGGTGAGGAAGAGCACGCAGACGTCGGGCCGGACGGCGCGCAGGGAGCGCAGCACGGCCAGGCCGTCGGTGTCCGGGAGCATCACGTCCAGGATGACGGCGTCCGGAATGAGCTCCCGGGCCGCGGTGACCGCGGAGGCCCCGTCGTCGGCCGTGCGGATCCGCCAGCCCTCGTAGCGCAGTGCCCCGGCCAGCACCTCGGCGAGATCGGGGTCGTCGTCGACGACGAGGACGCGCAGGGGTGTGCCGTCGTGGCGGATGAGGGGGAGACGGGCGGATCGTGTGGTGTTCATGGCGTCTCCAGGATCACCCCTCGCGACGGGGCCGGGCGCACGCGAATGCTCTGAGTTTCCTCTGAGGCGTCGAAGAGAGGGGCCCGACGCTCGCGCGGGCGGTTGGCCGCCCGATCGCGAGCTTATACCCAGGGGGGTATCTGAGATCCAGGTGCCCACGGTGGAGTATTGAAAATGAAAACCATTGTCGTATACTGCCGGCATGGCACGCAACGAGATCCGCCCGGTCATCAAGCTCCGCTCCACCGCAGGCAGCGGGTTCACCTACGTGACGCGCAAGAACCGGCGCAACGACCCCGACCGCCTGGTGCTGCGCAAGTACGACCCCGTCGTCGGCCGGCACGTCGACTTCCGCGAAGAGCGCTGACCGCCCCCGCCTACCCCGGCCATCGAAAGGTCCCGCCATGAAGCCCGGAATCCACCCCGCCTACGAACCCGTCGTCTTCCGCGACTCCGCCTCCGGCACCGCCTTCCTCACCCGGTCGACGATGACCGGTGACAAGACGGTCGAGTGGGAGGACGGCCACACCTACCCGGTCGTCGATGTCGAGATCTCCTCGGCGAGTCACCCCTTCTACACGGGCACCGCCCGTGTCCTCGACACCGCCGGCCGCGTCGAGAAGTTCCAGCGCCGCTACGGAGCCCGTTGATGGACCACGAACACCGGCTGCCCGTGGTGCTCGTCGCCGGGCTCCACGCCGACGCCCGCAAGGAGGTCGTCGAACGGCTCCTGCGGACCGTCCCCGGCAGCGTGGCCCTGCACCACGACCTCGCCTGCGCGCCCGCCGGCACCGTGCTCCGCACCGTGCGCGACGCCTCCGGCCTCCTCTCCTCCGGCGAGACGCCCCTGGTCAACGACTGCGCGTGCTGCGCGCTGCGCGAGGACCTCGTCCCGGAGCTGGAACGCATGGCCGACGGCGGCCTGACCCGGCTCGCCGTGGTCGAGTTGTGGGACTCGGTGGAACCGAAGGCCATGGCGGAGGTCGTCGCCGCCCACGGCGCGGACCGCCTCGCCCTGACGAACGTGATCACCGCCGTCGACCCCGCGCTCGTCCTGCCCTGCCTGGGCAACGGCGACGACCTCGCCGAGGCCGGCCTGGCCGCCGCCCCGACCGACCAGCGGACCGTCGGCGACACCTGGGCGCGTCAGCTGGAGTACGCGCCCGTCCTCGCCGTGGTCGACAGCGGCGAGGCGGACGAGGAGGACCACGCCCTCCTCGCGCAGCTCCATCCCACCGCGCGGCGGGTGCCGGCCGCTTCCGGCGAACTCGTCGAAGCCGCGTTCGGCCGCTTCGACGTCGAGGCCGCGGCCGCCGCCCAGCACCCCGCCTGCGCGCTGCTGCCCCAGGACGCCGACGAGGCCGGCGTCACCACCTTCGTCTGGCGCCGCCACCGGCCGTTCCACCCCGAGCGGCTCTACCAGGCGCTTGAGGACCTGTGCTGCGCCGCGGCCCGCAGCCGTGGCCGGTTCTGGCTCGCCGACCGCCCCGACACCCTGCTCGCCTGGGATGCCGCCGGCGGAGCGCTGTGCGTGGAGAACGCCGGCCCCTGGCTCGCGTCACTGCCCGACGCGGCCTGGGACTTGGTCCCGCCCATGCGCCGGGCGGCCGCGGCGCTCGACTGGCACCCCGAGCACGGCGACTGCTGCCAGCACCTCGTCTTCACCTCGCCCGGCCTCGACCGGGACGGGCTCGAAGACCTGCTCGACTCCTGCCTGTTGACGGACGCCGAGTACCGGGCCGGACGGGAGGCGTGGAAGCACCTGCCCGCCGCCTTCGACTCCCTCCTCGACGCCGCCTGACCCCGTACCACCCCACCGAAACGCCCCATCGAAGGAACCGCGACATGGCCCGACGCCCCGACCCGCGCAAGCCCGTGAAGTCCCGCCCCAACCCGCTCGACGCGGCCGGCATCACGTACATCGACTACAAGGACACCGACCTGCTCCGGAAGTTCGTCTCCGACCGAGGCAAGATCCGCAGCCGCCGCGTCACCCGTGTGACCGCCCAGCAGCAGCGCGCCCTCGCCGCCGCCGTCAAGAACGCCCGCGAGATGGCCCTGCTGCCGTACGCCGGCCGCTGACCGTCCTCGCTCCCTGTCCGGCAGGAGCGTGACCGCCCCGATCATCCGGCGATTGGCCCGGGTGGCGGGAAGCCGCCGGGTGCCCGGAGGAATACACGCGTGGGTGACTGCGCGACGAGCGCGGGCCGGTCCATGATCACCGGCATGAGTATCTCCCTGATCCGCCGCGCCTGCGCCGCGGCACTGCTGCTGACGTCCACGCTGGCCCCCGCGGTGGCCGCCGCACCCCGATCCGGCGGCCCCGCACCGGAGTCGGGGCGCGCGGTGCAGGCCCGCCTGCTCGGCGAGCGGATCGTCCCGTACAGGCTCGACTTCCAGGGGACCACGGTCGGCGGCCTCTCCGGCGTCGACCGCGACCGGTGCACCGGCGAGTACGTGTTCATCAGCGACGACCGCTCCTTCCTCCAGCCCGCCCGCTTCTACACCGCGAGGCTGGACGTCGACGCCGACGGTGTGCACTCCGTGGACTTCACCGGCACCCGCCCCTTCCGTCAGGCGGACGGGGCGGTCTATCCGTCGCCCGCCGTCGGGGACGGCAAGGCCGTCGACCCGGAGGAGATCCGCGTCGACCCGCTCGAATGCACCTACTGGTGGGGGCAGGAGGGCGACCGGCCCGCGGTGGCCGGCCCGCCGGTGATCCAGCCGTCCATCGAGATCTCCGCCCCGGACGGCACCCACCGGGGCAGTCTGCGGCTGCCGGAGAACTACACGATCACGCCGGAGCGCGGTCCGCGCCGGAACCAGGCGGTCGAGGCGCTCACCTTCGGGGCCCGGGGCCGGCTGGTCACCAGCGCGGTCGAGGGCCCGCTGCTCCAGGACGGCCCGGTGCCGGACCTGACGCACGGCGCGCTCGTCCGCGTCACGCAGCAGACCCGCGGCGGCCGGGTCCTCGGACAGTTCGCGTACCCCATCGAGAAGATCTTCGCCGAGTCCGACCCGGACAGCCCCTGGGGCCCCGACACCGGCGTGCCGTCCCTGCTCGCCTTCCCCGACGACCCCGACCGCTACCTCGTCCTCGAACGCAGCTGGGTGGCCGGCTCCGGGTACAAGATCCGCCTGTACGACGCCACCACACGCGGCGCCACCGACGTACGGGCGATGGACTCCCTGACCGGACAGCGGGTCGTGCCGATGCGCAAGAGGCTCGTCGCGGACTTCCACACCCTCGGCCTGTCCACCGTCGACAACACCGAGGGCATGACCTGGGGTCCCGAGCTGCCGTCCGGCGAGCGGTCGCTGATCCTCGTCAGCGACGACAACTTCGACCAGGAGGCGGTCACCCAGATCGTGGCCCTCGCCCTTCGCTGAACGCGCGTACGGCGGCCAGCCGTGCCTCCGCCCGGTCCAGGAGCGTGTCCAGGACGACCGGGTAGGCGCTGAGGTTCATCCGGTCCACCAGCAGGTGGGCGGTGGCGGCGATGTGCGGATGGGTCTCGGCGGGCAGCCGGGCGTACGTCGAGATCCACATGTTCTCGTCCGCCTCCCTGGCCTCGTCCTTGACGGCGAGCGCTCCCGCGTCCAGGGCGGCGAAGGCCAGGGCCAGGTCGATGAAGGCGTGGTACACGCCGACGGTGTCCGCGTCGTCGAAGCCGGCGCCGCGCAGGATGCCGAGGATCGTCTCGTCGACCGCGATCTCGCGGGGGCGGCCGGTGACGCGGCTGGCGGTCAGCAGGGCGGCCTGGGGGTGGGCGAGATAGGAGGCGTGGATGGCCAGGCCCAGGGCGCGCAGGTCGGCACGCCACGTCCCGGCGGGCCGCCAGCTGTCCAGGGCCCGCCCCATCAGCTCCTCGCCGATGGCCCGGGTCAGTCCGTCCAGACCGGCGAAATAGCGGTACAGGGTGCTCGGGTCGGCGCCCAGAGCCGCGCCCAGACGGCGCGCGGTCAGGCCGGCGGTGCCGTGCTCGTGGAGCATCCGCAGGGCCGTCTCCACGATCAGCCGCTCCGACAGCACGGTGCCCTGCCGGGTCGGCCGCCGCCTCCGCCGTTCCGCCTCCGGAACCACCTTCTTGGGCACCGCGCCACCACCTTCCGGTCGCTCCCCGCGCTGCTTATGCCAACGCCGTAGACCTTAACAAGCCGTCTCGTGTTCCCTCGGATCACGGCCCGGGGCTCCCGCCCGGGGGACCGTCCCAACGAAAGGGTGTGTGACATGCGCGTACTTCTCGTGGGTGCGGGCGGGGTCGGAACCGCCGTCACCCGTATCGCCGCCCGCCGCGGCTTCCTGACCCACATGGTCGTCGCCGACTACGACCTCGCCCGTGCCCAGGCGGCCGTCGCCGCGCTCGACGACCCCGAGGGCCGCTTCAGCCCGTGCCGCCTCGACGCCTCCGACCAGGAGGCGGTGCACCGCGTCCTCGTCGCGGAGGGCTGCGACGTCCTGCTCAACGCGACCGACCCGCGGTTCGTGATGCCGCTGTTCGAGGCCGCGCTCGCCGCGGGCACCCACTACGTCGACATGGCGATGTCGCTGTCGGCGCCGCACGCGACCGACCCGTACGAGCGGTGCGGGGTGAAGCTCGGCGACGAGCAGTTCGCCCGGGCCGCGGACTGGGAGCGGGCCGACCGCCTCGCCCTGGTCGGGATGGGGGTGGAGCCGGGCCTGTCGGACGTCTTCGCCCGGTACGCGGCGGACGAGCTCTTCGACGAGATCGAGGAGCTCGGGGTCCGCGACGGCGCGAACCTCACCGTCGAGGGCCATGACTTCGCTCCCTCCTTCAGCATCTGGACCACGATCGAGGAGTGCCTCAACCCGCCCGTGGTCTACGAGAAGGACCGCGGCTGGTTCACCACGGCGCCGTTCAGCGAGCCGGAGGTCTTCGACTTCCCCGAGGGCATCGGCCCCGTGGAGTGCGTGAACGTCGAGCACGAGGAGGTGCTGCTGATGCCCCGCTGGGTGGACGCGCGCCGGGTGACGTTCAAGTACGGCCTCGGCGACGACTTCATCGCCAAGCTCAAGACCCTCCACGCACTGGGGCTCGACTCCACGACGAAGGTGACCGTCCCCGGCCCGGACGGACCGGTCGAGGTCTCCCCGCGCGACGTGGTCGCCGCGTGCCTGCCCGACCCGGCCACGCTCGGCGAGCGGATGACCGGCAAGACCTGCGCGGGCACCTGGGTGAGGGGATCGAAGGACGGTGCCGCACGCGAGGTGTACCTGTACCACGTCGTCGACAACGAGTGGTCGATGCGCGAGTACGGTTCCCAGGCCGTGGTCTGGCAGACGGCCGTCAACCCGGTGATCGCCCTCGAACTGATCGCGAGCGGTACGTGGAAGGGCGCCGGCGTCCTCGGCCCCGAGGCGCTCCCGCCCCGGCCGTTCCTCGACCTGCTGACGGAGTACGGCTCCCCGTGGGGCCTCCGCGAGGAGTGACCGGGCCTGCCGCACCCCCGCAACGGATATCTTCCGACCGAGTGGCACCGGGCCGTGGCCGAAGGAGGGGACCGTGGCGGGGAGGCGACCGGCGGGCATGGGGACGGCGGGCATGGGGCCGTGGCGGTTCGTGCTGTGGTTCGGCACGGTCAGCCTGCTCGCGGACTTCGTGTACGAGGGTGCCCGGTCGGTCACGGGGCCGCTGCTCGCCTCGCTGGGCGCGTCCGCCCTGGTCGTCGGCGTGGTCACGGGTGCCGGTGAGGCGGCCGCCCTCGGGCTGCGGCTGGTCTCCGGCCCGCTGGCCGACCGCACCCGGCGCTTCTGGGGCCTGGTGATCGGCGGCTACGCCCTGACGGTCGTCTCGGTGCCCCTGCTGGGCGCGACCGGGACCCTCTGGGTGGCGTGCGCCCTGGTGATCGCCGAGCGGGTCGGCAAGGCCGTCCGCTCCCCCGCGAAGGACACCCTGCTGTCCCACGCCACCGCGGCGACCGGGCGGGGCCGGGGATTCGCGGTGCACGAGGCGATGGACCAGGTCGGCGCGCTCGTCGGCCCGCTGCTGGTGGCCGGCATGCTCGCGCTGACGGGCGGCGACTACGGCCCGGCGCTCGGCATGCTCGCCCTGCCCGGGGTCGCGGTGCTCGGGCTGCTGCTGTGGCTGCGCTCCCGGGTGCCGGATCCGGAAGCGTACGAGCGGGACGCGACGGCGGCCGCCGAAGCGGATTCGGGGCCGGAACATGCGGCGGGGGACGGACGCCTGCCGAGGGCGTTCTGGACGTACGCCGCCTTCACCGCCGCCACCACGACCGGCCTCGCGACCTTCGGCGTCCTCTCCTATCACCTGGTCGAGCGACAGCTCCTGTCCGCCGCGTGGGTACCCGTGCTGTACGCGGCGGCGATGGCCGTGGACGCCGTGGCGGCGCTGGCCACCGGGTGGCTGTACGACCGCCACGGGCCCCGCGTCCTGATCGCCCTTCCCGTCCTGACCACGGGCGTCGTCGCGCTGGCGTTCACCGACACGGTCGGTGTCGCGGTCGCCGGATCGCTGCTGTGGGGCGCGGCCATGGGCATCCAGGAGTCCACCCTGCGCGCCACCGTCGCCGACCTGGTCCCCAGCGGCCGGCGGGCGACGGCGTACGGGCTGTTCGCCGGCGTCGTCGGCGCGGCGAGTCTGGCCGGCGGCGCGCTCGTCGGCGGCCTGTACGGCTCCTCGATCCCCGCGCTGATCACCGTGGTCGTCGCGATCCAGCTCCTCGCCCTGGTGCTGCTGGCCGCCGTCCGGCACGATCCGGGGCGATGAGCGGGGTGCCCGGGCAGGGCCGTTCGGCCCTGGGTGGAGCGGCCCGCGCATGATGTACTGCCCTCACGTCCTTCCCTCGTGTCGCCCGGCCCGATGCGGTCCGCTGCCCCTCGGCGGTCCGCCTGAACGATTTCGGAGCCATTCGTCATGGACACTGCCTCTCGTGCCCCCGCCGCCGCCGAGACCGCCGAGTTGCGGCTCTCCGCCACCGGCGAGGAGGAGGCGCTGCGGCTGCTCGCCGGCGCCCACGTCGGCCGGGTGAGCTTCACCCACCAGGCGCTGCCGACCATCCGCCCGGTCAACCACATCGTCGACGGGGGCCGCGTCATCCTGCGCACGCGGACCGGGACCGCCCTGGCGCACCAGGCCCTCAACGGCGCCATAGTGGCGTACCAGGCCGACGACGTCAGCGCGGACTCCCTCACGGGATGGAGCGTCGTCCTCACCGGTGTCGCGACCCTCGTCCAGGACCCCGACCTGATCGACCGGTACCGAGAGCGCCTGATCCCCTGGATCGACAAGACGGCGGACACGTTCATCAGCATCCGGCCCGGCGTCGTCACCGGGCACCGCATCGTCGCCGCCGACTGATCGCGCGCCCCGCCCAGGCGGCGCCCGGGCGGAGGTGAGAAGACGGTGTTCCGCCCGGGCGGTCCGGGGCGCCCGGGCCGGGGACGGCCGGCCGCGACCGTACCGGACGCCCGGGCGGGACGGGGGCCCGGCCGGGATGACGGAGCGGAGGCGGCCGGGGACCCTGACGGCGATTCAACCCCCGGCGTCCGCCCTGGCAAAAGGGGCCGAACGGCCCCATCGCGGCAGCCCCCGGATCGCCTAACTTACGGAACCGTAGGTTCATCCCCCGTAAGAGAGGCCGGATCCCCGTGGCCGTCATCCCCCCGTCCCGTTCCGCCCACGACATCCCGATGTCGGACGTCCGGCTCCTGCAGGCCCTGGAGGGCGTGGTCGAGCGCGAACTCGACCGTCACCTGGCCGTGTTCAAGGAGTGGATGCCCCACGAGTACGTGCCCTGGAGCCGGGGACGGGACTTCGACGGCGTCCTCGCCGACGGTGAGCCGTGGGCCGTGGAGCAGTCGCCGCTGACCGAGGTGGGGCGGGTGTCGATGGTGGTGAACCTGCTCACCGAGGACAACCTGCCGAGCTACCACCACGAGATCGCCACCCTCTTCGGGCGCGACGGCGCGTGGGGCACCTGGGTGCACCGGTGGACCGCGGAGGAGGCCAGGCACTCCATGGTCATGCGGGACTACCTGCTCGCGTCCCGCGCGGTGGACCCGGTGAAGCTGGAGCAGGCCCGTATGACCCACATGTCGGCCGGATTCGAGTCCGACAACCGGCACTCACCGCTGCACACGGTGGCCTACGTGGCCTTCCAGGAGCTCGCCACCCGCATCTCGCACCGCAACACCGGGCACAGCTCCGGGGATCCGGTGTGCGACCGGCTCCTCGCCCGGGTCGCGCTCGACGAGAACCTGCACATGATCTTCTACCGCAACCTGCTCCAGGCCGCCCTCGACCTCGCCCCCGACCAGGCCATGCGTGCCGTCGCCGACGTCGTCACCGGTTTCCGCATGCCCGGCCACGGCATGCCCGGCTTCGAACGCGCCGCCGCCGAGATCGCCCTCGGCGGTGTCTACAACCTGCGCGTCCACCACGACGACGTCCTCCAGCCCGTGCTGCGCCACCTCAAGATCCTGCACCTGTCCGGCCTCGGGCCCGAGGGCCTGAAGGCCCAGGAGGAGCTGGGTGGGTTCCTCGGCTCGCTGGACACCCAGGCGGCCCGGTTCGACGAACGACGGGCCGCCATCCTCGCGCGCCGGGCGACCGCCCGCCGCTGACGGCCCGCCGGCGACGGTCCGCGGTCAGCGGGCGCCGCCGGGGACCTCCTCCGTCTGCCGGTTCACCACGCCCACCACACCGTCCACGCGCCAGGCGGTACGGATCACCCGTGCGACGTCGGCAGCGGGCAGGGGCCGCCCGAGCAGGGTCACCACCCCGTCCCGGACGTCGATGCGCAACGGGTGGGTGTCCCGTGCCGCCGGTACGCGGGCGGTGACGGCGTCCACGACGTCCGCGCGGATCTGCTCGTCGCTCCGCAGGAAGACCCGCAGCAGATCGCGGCGCGTCACGATGCCGACGAGCCGGTCCGCCTCGTCCACGACGGGCAGCCGGCCGATGAGACGGCGTTCCATGATCCGCGCGGCGTCGACCACCCGCTGCTCGGGGTGGACGGTGACCGCCGGGCCGGTCATCAGCCGGCCGGCGGTCGGAGCGGCCCCCGCCGCGTCGGCGGGATCCACCCCGCCGCGGGCCTGCCACCGGGACAGGTCCGTCTGGGAGACCACGCCCATGACCTTGTCGTCCTCGTCCACCACCGGCAGACCGCTGACCCGGTGGGCGGCGAGCAGCCGGGCCAGCTCCCTGAAGGAGGTGTCCGGGCGCGCCTGCACCACCTCGGCGGTCATCACTTCGCCCACGGTTCGGTTCCTGACCACAAGACCTCACATCTCGAAGACGATGCGCGCCTTGACGCGGCCCGCGAGGACCTCGTCGACGCACTCGTTCACGGACGACAGCGGCCGGGTCTCGTAGACCACGCGGGTCCGCCCGGCCGCGTGCAACCGGAACACCTCCGCCAGGTCCTGGCGGGTCCCGACGATCGAGCCGATGACCGACGTGCCGCCGAGCACGGTGGAGAAGATCGGCACCTGGACCGTGCCGTCCGCGGGCAGGGCCACCATGACCAGCTTGCCGCCGCGGCGCAGCCCGGCGAGGGCCGTCGCGAACGTCTCGTCGTTCACCGCCAGGGCGAGGGCGGCATGTGCTCCGCCGTGCCGTTGGAGCACCGCGGCCGGATCCTCCTTGCGGGCGTCGATGAGGATGTCCGCCCCCAGCTCGGCGGCCAGCCGGAGCTTGTCGTCGGAGATGTCGATCGCGGCCACCGTGGCACCGGCGATCTTCGCGTACTGCACGGCCAGGTGCCCGAGGCCGCCGATGCCGGAGATCGCCACGAGATCGGCCGGGCCGACCCCCGCGACCTTGAGGGCCTTGTACGTGGTGACTCCCGCGCAGGTCAGCGGTGCCGCCTCGCGCGGGTCGACGCCGTCGGGGACGGGCTGCGCGAAATCGGCGTGGGCGAGCATCTTCTCGGCGTACCCGCCGTCGGTGCCGTACCCGGTGTTGACCTGCTGCTCGCACAGCGTCTCCCAGCCGGACAGGCAGTGCTCGCACCGTCCGCAGGCCCAGCCGAGCCACGGCACCGCCACGCGCTGCCCGACCGACAGATGCGTGACCCCGTCGCCGAGTTCCTCGACGATGCCGACGCACTCGTGGCCGGGGACGAACGGCGGGACCGGCTTGACCGGCCAGTCGCCGCGCGCCGCGTGGATGTCCGTGTGGCACAGCCCGGACGCCTCCACCCGGATGCGCACCTGTCCTCGGCCCGGTGCCGGATCGGGGCGCTCCTCGATCACCAGCGGCTCTCCCAGGGCCCTTACCACTGCTGCCTTCATCGCCGGCTCCTCGTGTTCCTTGTCCGATGCCTCCAGCGTCTGCCCCGGAGAGGACGGCGAACAGAACCGGTCAGGACCCGTCCGGCGGGACCTTCGTCCCGATCTGCGCCGGGCCGCACGGCCGGATCACTCGTTCGGCCGATACTCTCTCCGGGTACGGCGGGTGAGGGAGATCGGGAGGCCCAGTGGGCACGGAGCAGCCGTTGTCGAGGATGCCGAGGATGCGGCTCGACGAACTGCTTGACGAGCTGCAGGCACGCATCGACGCGGCTCGCGGCACCCGGGACCGGGTGCACAGCCTGCTGGAGGCGGTCGTCTCCGTCGGCCGCGAGCTGGACCTCGACCAGGTGCTGCGCCGGATCGTGGAGGCCGCCGCGCTGCTCGTCGACGCCCAGTACGGGGCGCTCGGGGTGATCGGCCCGGACGGGCGGCTGCTCTCGCAGTTCCTCACCGTCGGCCTGACCGACGAGGAGGTCGCGAAGATCGGTGCCCGGCCCGTCGGCCACGGCATCCTGGGCGAGCTCATCCGGCACCCCGAGCCGCTGCGCCTGTCCGACCTGGGCGCGCACCCGGCCTCGTACGGCTTCCCCGCCCACCACCCGCCCATGCGCACCTTCCTCGGCGTGCCGATCCGCGCGCGCGACGAGGTCTTCGGCAACCTCTATCTGACCGACAAGCGCGACGGGCGTGAGTTCGACGCCGAGGACGAGTCGGTGATCGCCACGCTGTCCGTCGCCGCCGGCGTCGCCATCGACAACGCGCGCCTGTACGAGGCCTCGCAGCGCCAGCAGCGGTGGCTGCGGGCGAACACGGAGATCACCGGCAACCTGCTCTCGGGCAGCCCGCGCC
This sequence comes from Streptomyces sp. NPDC051909, assembly GCF_040681095.1. Classification (NCBI taxonomy): domain Bacteria; kingdom Bacillati; phylum Actinomycetota; class Actinomycetes; order Kitasatosporales; family Streptomycetaceae; genus Streptomyces; species Streptomyces sp. NPDC051909. The sequence continues at coordinate 225,002 of NZ_JBFAYA010000011.1, forward strand.
TTGAGGTCCTGGAGCTCATCGCCCGCCGCGCCAAGGAGATCACGGGGTCGGCGCTCGCCGATGTGTCCGTGCCCGTCGAGGGGACGGACGACCTCGTCGTGGAGCTGGCCCTCGGCGGGGACGGCAACTCCCGTCGCGGCCTGGTGATCCCCGTGGAGGGCACCCTGTCCGGTGCCGCCTACGCGTCCGGTGGGCCGGTGACCACGGCCGCGCTCGCCACGGACGACCGGTACGGCGCCGGGCCGCGGCGCTTCGACGGTCTGGGCCCGGCGGTGGCCGTCGCCCTCGGCAACGGCGCCAAGGACAGCCGGGGCGTCCTGCTGCTCGCCCGGCACGAGGGCGACGGCGTCTTCAGCGAGGCGGAGCTGGAGCCGCTGCTCGCCTTCGCCGGGCAGGCCGCGCTCGCGATGGAGCTGGCCGAACGCCGGAGGGACGCCGAGCAGCTCGCGCTCCTGGAGGACCGCGACCGCATCGCCCGGGACCTGCACGACCTGGCCATCCAGCGGCTGTTCGCGACCGGCATGACCCTGCAGAGCGCCGCACGGTTCGTGCAGCACGAAGGGGCCGCCGAACGCGTCGAGCGTGCCGTCGGGGACCTGGACGAGACCATCAAGATCATTCGCTCGACGATCTTCGGCCTGCGGGTCCGCGAGGAGAACAACGGCCCGAGCCTGCGGGCCCGCGTGGCCCGCGCGGTCGGCGAGGCCGCGACGACCCTGGGTTTCCCGCCGCGCCTGAGCATGGAGGGCCTGCTCGACACGGACGTACCGGCGCAGATCGCGGATCATGTCATGGCGTGCCTCACCGAGATGCTGAGCAACGCCGCCCGCCACGCGCAGGCGACGCGGGTCGAGGTCGTCCTGCAGGCCACGCCGGGCGAGGTCGTGCTGACCGTGACGGACAACGGCCGAGGGCTGCCCGCCGACGGCAGGCGGAGCGGCCTGCGCAATCTCGAGGAGCGGGCCCGGAGCGCGGGCGGCACCCTGGAGACGGAGCGCCCCGCCGAGGGCGGCACCCGACTCGTATGGCGGGCGCCCCTCGACGCCGACCGCACCGGCTGACCGCGCACGGCGCCGGCGCCGTTGCCGGGGCACGGACCACGGCCGCCGTCATGCGCGGTCCGGCGGCTCCGCGGCCGTGAGCCTCATGCCCGTCACCAGGTCCGCCCGGATGCGCACCGCGGCGTTCATGACGGGATGTTCCACCCACGGGCGCAGGCGGGCGGCCAGGCGCCCGAGTTCGGCGTCGTCGGTGACCCGGTGGGCATAGCCGGTGACCACCACGCTCCAGCCGATGTGGGTGTCGGGATCGATGACGTCCGCCTCGTAGGCCACCACGACGGCCGGCGCGGCCGCCGGCGCCAGGAGGGACATGAGCGTCGCCCCGTCGTGCAGCCGGACGACGATGTCCTCCCCGTCCATGAGGTGGTTGACCGGGCGGGCCGTCGGCAGGGCGTGCTGGGTGAAGATGATGCGCCCCAGCGAGACGGTGCCGAGCAGCCGCAGGGCCTCGGCGCGCGGGAGCGGTGCCATGCGCCGGGGCGCCGCCGCCGCGCGGCGGTCCTCCGCCGTTCGGCGTGTGGCTTCGGTCGTCATCGTGCCCACCCTCTGCTCCGGTGCTCCGCCGCTCCGGCGCTCCTGTCCGGTCTCGCGTACGTCCTGCCTCCGGCCAGCCTCCCGCCGGCGTGCCCGCCCCGATAGGGCCGAACGGACCCTTGAGCGCGACCGTTGCCCGGAGGCGGCTCCCGTCTAGGAAGGATCCGGGAAAGGTCCGGGAAATAGGGCCATGTGGCCCATGGCGATGAGTCCCGCTCCGGGGGACGATTCGGTTCGGTCCGCCGGCGGCGGAGAACTCGGCGAACACGGAGTGTGTGATGACGGAGAGCGGCCGCAGCCCCTTGGCGGAGGCGCCGATCAGGGTCTTCCTCCTCGACGACCACGAGGTGGTGCGCCGCGGCGTGCACGATCTGCTGGACGCCGAGCCCGACCTGACGGTGGTCGGGGAGGCCGCCACCGCCGAACAGGCGCTCGTCCGCGTGCCCGCGCTGCGCCCGCAGGTCGCCGTCCTCGACGTGCGCCTCCCGGACGGGGACGGGGTGAGCGTCTGCCGCGAACTGCGCTCCCGCATGCCGGACCTGGCCTGCCTGATGCTGACCTCGTTCGACGACGAGGAGGCGCTGCTCGACGCGATCATGGCCGGGGCGTCCGGTTACGTACTGAAGCAGATCACCGGCACCGACCTGGTCCACGCCGTCCGCACGGTCGCCACCGGCCAGTCCCTCCTCGACCCCGGCGCCACGGCCCGGGTGATGGCCCGGCTGCGCGGCGACGCGCACCAGGAGGAGCCGGAGGACGGGCTGTCCGCGCTGACCGACCGGGAGCGGGAGATCCTCGCCCTGGTCGGGGCGGGACTGACGAACCGGGAGATCGGCAGGCGGCTGTTCCTGGCGGAGAAGACCGTCAAGAACTACGTCTCCCGGCTGCTGTCCAAGCTGGGCGTGGAGCGCCGCGTCCAGGCCGCGGTCATCGCCACCCAGGCGTCCCTGGTTCCCGAGGAGGTCTGAGCCCCGAGGAGGTCTGAGCCCCGAGGAGGTCTGAGCTCCGGAAGGTCTTGGCCCCGGGGGGGCCGGGACCTCATCCGGCCACGCCCGTCACATCGGCGGGTTCCCGTGCTTCCGTTCCGGGAGCTGGGCGTGCTTCCGGCGGAGCATCGCCAGGGCGCGGGTCAGGGTGCGGCGGGTGTCCGCCGGGGCGATGACGTCGTCGACCAGGCCGCGCTCGGCGGCGTAGTAGGGGTGCATCAGTTCGGACCTGTACTCCTTGATCAGGCGGGTGCGGGTCGCCTCGGGGTCGGGGGAGGCGGCGATCTCGCGGCGGAAGACGACGTTCGCCGCGCCCTCCGCGCCCATCACCGCGATCTCGTTGGTCGGCCAGGCGAAGGAGAGGTCGGCGCCGATCGAACGGGAGTCCATCACGATGTAGGCGCCGCCGTACGCCTTGCGGAGAACCAGGGAGATGCGGGGGACCGTCGCGTTGCAGTAGGCGTAGAGGAGCTTGGCGCCGTGCCGGATGATGCCGTTGTGCTCCTGGTCGACGCCCGGCAGGAAGCCCGGCACGTCGACCAGGGTGACCAGCGGGATGTTGAAGGCGTCGCAGAACTGGACGAAGCGGGCGGCCTTCTCCGAGCCGTGGATGTCGAGGACGCCGGCGAGGGCGGTGGGCTGGTTCGCGACGATGCCCACGACATGGCCGTCCAGACGGGCGAGAGCGCACACCACGTTCTGCGCCCAGCCCTCGTGGACCTCGAAGAAGTCGCCGTCGTCGACGATCTCCTCGATCACCGCGCGCATGTCGTACGCCTGCTGGGGGCCGGCCGGGACCAGCGAGGTCAGCAGGTCCGTGGGGCGGTCCGGCGGGTCGTCGGTGCGCGCCACCGGGGGCAGTTCGCGGTTGTTCTGGGGGAGCAGGGACAGCAGGTGGCGGACGTCCGCCAGACAGTCCGCCTCGTCGTCGTAGACGAAGCCGGACACCCCCGACACCCCGGAGTGCACGTCCGCGCCGCCCAGGCCGTCATGGCTGATCCGCTCGCCGGTCACGGCCTGCACCACGTCCGGGCCCGTGATGAACATCTGCGAGGTGCCCCGCACCATGAACACGAAGTCGGTCAGCGCGGGGGAGTAGGCCGCGCCGCCCGCGCACGGGCCCAGGATCACGCTGATCTGCGGGATCACCCCGGAGGCGCGGGTGTTGCGGCGGAAGATGCCGCCGTACCCGGCGAGCGCCGTCACGCCCTCCTGGATCCGGGCGCCCGCGCCGTCGCTCAGGCCCACGATCGGCGCGCCCGCCGCCTCCGCCAGGTCCATCACCTTGTGGATCTTCTCCGCGTGGGCCTCGCCCAGGGCGCCGCCGAAGACCCGGAAGTCGTGCGCGTACGCGAAGACCGTGCGCCCGTGCACCAGGCCCCAGCCGGTCACCACGCCGTCGCCGTGCGGCTTGCGGGCCTCCAGACCGAAGCCCGCGGCGCGGTGCCGGCGCAGCGGTTCGATCTCCGTGAACGTGCCCTCGTCGAATAGGAGTTCGAGGCGCTCGGGGGCGGTGAGCTTGCCCTTCGCGTGCTGGCGCCGGGTGGCCTCGGGGTCGGGGCCCCGGCTCAGCTCCTCCTTGAGACGCTGCAACTCGTCGGTGGAACGGCGCAGATCGGGCTCGGGGGAGGGGGTGGCGACGGGGGGAGCGGGGGAGGCGACGGGTGCCGGACTGTCGGCGAGCAGTTCGTCGAAGGTCGTCATTGCGGCACCGTAGAGCGCTGTGCTCGAAGCCCCCGGCACCTCCTCTGGAGGACCGCTCGACCTCGGCCCTCGCCAGAGAGGCCGCGGGCCTACCGCGCCCGGTCCGCCGTCGCCACCCGCAGCGCACTGTCCGGGTCCCCCGAGAGCACCGCCCGGTGCAGGTCCTGCAACGCCGCCGAGGGCTCCAGGCCCAGTTCGCGTACGAGCGAGCCGCGCAGGCGCTGGTAGGCCTCCAGGGCCCGCCAGCTGCCGCCCGTACGGTGCAGGGCGCGCATCAACTGGGCGCAGAAGCCCTCGTGGAGGGGGTGGCGGGCGGCGAGCACCCGGAGTTCGGGGACCACCTCGGCGTGCCGGCCGAGCCGCAGGTCCGCCTCGATGCGGCGTTCGAGCGCCGTGGTGCGCTGCTCGTTGAGCCGCAGCACCTCCAGTTCGAGCACCGATCCGGCCGGTACGTCGACCAGGGCGGGGCCCTGCCACAGGCCGAGGGCACGGCGCAGCAGGTCGGAGGCGGCGCGGTGGTCGCCGAGCTCGAAGGCGGTGCCGCCGGCCGCGGCGAGCCGGTCGAACTCGTGGGCGTCCACCCGGCCGGGCTCCACCTGGAGCAGATAGCCGCCGAACCGGGTGACCAGGATGTCCTTCGCGTCGCGCCGCGGATCGCCGTCGAGCGCGGCGGTGAGCCGACGGCGCAGCTGGAGGATGTAGGTCTGGAGCGTGGTGGAGGCGCTGCGCGGAATGCACTCGCCCCAGATCTCCTCCATCAGCGTCGGCACCGACACCACCCGGTCGGCGTGCAGGGCGAGCAGCGCGAGGAGCTGGCGCGGCTTGGCGGCGCTGGGTACGACCGACACGCCGCGTTCCTGCGCGGCGAGCGACCCCAGGATCTGGATGTCCATGGGCTTTCTCCCCCTTGGGCCACGGCCGTCGGCGTCCCCGTGACGGCCCGTCTTCATCCGGCACTCGAGATTCGCACCTGCCCGGCTCGCGGCCCAGTGAGGGGAGCACGACCCCCCTCATGAAAATGTCATGTCGCGCCGGTGAGCGGTGCACTGCCGGAGGTTCCAGTTCCGGAAGCAGACTTCTGGCCAGACGCCGAGACCGGTTCCGGTCACTCGGCGCGGACGGTTCCGAGCGGGTGACGTGTTCGTCTTGTTCGTCTTCGCAATTACCGCGTCCGCCCGCCCACTTCGGACATTCCTGGGGGCACACGTCATGAACATCACCGAGGACATCCTTCGTCTTCTTCCGTCGGACGCGCGGACCGGACGGTCCGGCCTCCGTGATTCCGGTCCGGCCGGCGGAACGCCGGACGGGATCACCGTCGAGAGCCTCGGCCGCGCCGACGCCGGGCGCGCGAGCTGGTGCTTCTGCATCTCCGCCGCGTTCGCCACCCGGGTGGGTGCGTGACCGAGGCGCAGAGCCCGGCCCGCGGCCCGTTCGTGGCGTTCAAGCGCCACGTGCGGGCCGTGTCGGTCCCGGGGGAGGCGGTGTTCGTGTGGTCCGACCAGGACATGACCGCCGTGCGCGGGGCCGGTGCGGAAACCCTCCTCGGTCTGCTCGACGGCACCCACACCCTGCCCGAGCTGCTCAGCGAGGCCGCGGCGGTGATGTCGGCCGAGGAGGCGGGCGGGGTGGTCCGGCAGCTGGCCGAGGCCAATCTCGTGGGCTACCGCCAGGGCGCGCCCGACCCGTCCGTCCCGGCCGAGCGCTCGGCGGCCGAGGCGTACTGGGACCGGGCCGGTCTCGACGGCGCCGCCGCCGACCGCGCGGTGCGCGGCCGGCGGGTGGCGGTGATCGGGGTCGGCGCGGTGGACGGCGAGGCCGCCCGGGCCGCGTGCCGGAACTCGGGCCTCGTCCCGGTCGGCGCGGACGCCGACGCCGACTTCGCCCTCGTGCTGTGCGAGGACTATCTGATGCCGGGACTGCGGGAGACGGCCGAGCGGTTACGGGCCGAACGGCGCCCGTGGCTGCTCGCCAGCCCCTTCGCCGCCGAGCCCTGGACCGGCCCGGTCTTCGAGCCCGACGGAGGCCCCGACGGCGGCCCCGACGGCGGCCCCGACGCCGACGGGCCCGGCGACGGCCACGGTGACGGCGCCTGCTGGACCTGTCTGGCGCACCGGCTGCGCGAGCACCGCCGCGGCGAGCTGTCCGTACACCATGCCCTCGGCCTCGACCGGCCGGGCGCGCGGCCGGCCTCCTCACTGCCCGCCGTCCGGGCCCTGGGGCTGCACGGCGCCGTCCTGGAGGCGGCCAAGTGGCTGGCCGGACTGCGCACCGCCGAGCAGCGGGCGGTGTGCGTCCTGGACGGCCTCACCCTGCGGACCACTCACCACCCGGTGCGGCGGCGCCCGCAGTGCCCCACCTGCGGGGACCCCTCGCTCGTCGCCGAGCGGGCCCGGCGGCCGGTCGTGCCGGTGTCGCGGCCCAAGGCCGAGGGCTCGGGCAGCAACGACCGGGCGCTCTCCGCCGAGCACCTGCTGGAGCGGTACGGGCATCTGATCGGCCCGGTCACCGGCATCGTGACGGAGGTCCGGCCGATGGCCGGGCTGCCCGAGGGCCTGCACGCCTACGACTCCGGGCCCAACCTGGCCCTGCGCGGGCACTCCCCGGCGATCCTGCGGCGGGTGCTGCGGGCCCGCAGCTCGGGAAAGGGCACGACGGCGGCCGAGGCCCGGGCCAGCGCGCTCGGCGAGGCGGTGGAACGTTACTGCGCCACCCGGCAGGGCGACGAGGCCACGATCACCGACTCGCTGGCCGGACTCGGCGCACGTGCCGTCCACCCCAACACGTACCAACTCTTCCATGAACGGCAGTACGCCGACCGGGACCGCTGGAACGCCTCGCACACCCCCTTCCACCATGTGTGCGCGCCCTTCGACCCGCACCGGCCCACGCACTGGACCCCGGTGTGGTCGCTCACCGCCGGCGTCCAGCGGCTCCTTCCCACCTCCACGCTGTACTTCGACTGCACGCCCGGCGGCGCGCCGGACGGGCTGTGGGCCGACTCCAACGGCAACGCGGCGGGCGGCAGTACCGAGGACGCCCTGGTGCAGGGCTTCCTCGAACTCGCCGAGCGGGACGCGGTGTCGCTGTGGTGGTACAACCGGCTCCGCCGGCCGGCCGTCGACCTCGACGCCTTCGACGAGCCGTGGCTCGCCCGGCTGCGCGAGGCACTCGGCCGGGCGGGCCGCGAGGTCTGGGCGCTCGACCTCACCTCCGACCTCGGCATCCCGGTCATGGTGGCGGTCTCCCGGCGCACGGGCGCCGGACTCCCCGACACCGTCTACGGGTTCGGGGCCCACTTCGATCCCCGGCTCGCCCTGCGCCGGGCCCTCACCGAGATGGTCCAGACCCTGCCGCCCGCGGCCGCCGCGCCGCAGCCGCCCGGGCAGCCCCGGTCCCATCTGCTGCCGGACCCCGGGCAGTCGGCCCGTACGCCAGCCGCCTGGCCGGCGTACGTCCGCGAGTCCGACCTCCTCGCCGACGTCGAGAGGGTCCGTGCCCTCGTCGCCGCGCACGGCCTGGAGTTGCTCGTCCTCGACCAGACCCGTCCGGACGTCGGCGTTCCCGTGGTGAAGGTACTGGTACCGGGACTACGTCACTTCTACGCGCGGTTCGCGCCGGGACGGCTCTACGACGTGCCGGTCCGGCTCGGCGAACGGGCCCGGCCGACGCCCTACGCGGAGCTCAACTCCGAACCGCTGGCCTTGTAGTTCGCGGGTGACGACGGTCTGGTCCCGGATCCGCCGGGTGTCGGATTATAGTTCGGTCTCGCACACTCCCGACATCCATGCGAGGAGTCGACACATGGCGGGCCGTTTCCGGGTCTCGGACAACGACCTCATCCCCATCGAGGAGCAGACGGAGGGAGCGTCACCGAGCAAGGGGTCATGGACCCCGCCCGCCATGGCCGCCCCGCCGGACGACGGACCGGGCGGGCGCGGCGGCCGGGGCCACCTGGCGCCGCGGTTCGCCCGGGGCGTCAGCACGGTGGTCTTCGCGGGGTACGGGGTCGTCACCCTGCTCAACGTGCAGAACGTGGTGTCGAGCCCGCTCGGGCTCGTCCTGTGCACCCTGGCCGTCGGCGCGCTCTACACCCTGCAGATCATGCTGGCGTCGCCCCGCGCCCGCCGGTGGTCCGGCGGGCGCCGGGCGGTCGTGCTCGTCGCCCAGGCGGCTCTCACCTTCGGGCCCATGGTGTGGCTGGGCATCGCGTGGGGAAGCATGGCGGGACCGCTCGCCGGATCGATTCTCCTGATGCTTCCCGGCCGGTGGGCCTGGCCCTGCTACGGCGCGGTCGCCCTCACCATCCTCGGCTGGTCGGCTGCCGACAAGGGGATCTCGACCCTGGAGACGGGCTACTACGCCGTCTCCACGGCACTGACCGGGCTCGTCATCTACGGGCTCACCCGGCTCACCGACCTCGTCCGCGAAGTCCACGACGCCCGCGCCGAGATGGCCCGGATGGCCGTCACCCAGGAGCGGCTGCGGTTCGCGCGGGACCTGCACGACCTGCTCGGCTACAGCCTCTCCGCCATCACCCTCAAGTGCGAGCTGATCCACCGGCTCACCCCGGTCAATCCCGAGCGTGCCCGCGAGGAGGTCGCCTCGGTGCTCGGCGTCGCCCGGCAGGCGCTCGCCGACGTCCGGCTCGTGGCCAGCGGCTACCGGGACATGTCCCTCGCGGCGGAGGCCGAGTCGGTGGCCGAGGTGATGGCGGCGGCCGACGTCGAGACGGAGCTCGACATCGACTGCGGCCGGCTCCACCCGTTGGTGGACACCGTGCTCGCGACGGCCCTGCGCGAGGGCGTCACGAATATGCTCAGGCACAGCAAGGTGCAGTCGTGCACCGTCACGGTGCGGGTCGAAGGAGAGACGGTGCGACTGGACCTGGTCAACGACGGCGTGGTCGCGCAGGACCGGCCCGACGCCCCGGACCGCGGCAGCGGTCTGGGCAACCTGCGGACCCGGCTCGCGGCCATCGGCGGCGAGATGCGGGCCGGGGCCGAGCCCGGGAGCCGCTTCCGGCTGACGGCCGTCGCCCCGCTCAGGCCGCACAAGGGCGAGGAGGCGGAACCGCTGCTGCCGCGCGCCCGCCGCGCGGTGCTCGGCACGGCCGCGTCGGCCGGTGCCGCCCACGTGTCCGCCCCGCAGAACGCGGACGACGCCGGTCACGAGGAGGCCGGAGGCCACGACGAGGTGGCCGTACGCGACGACTCGGGCGTACGTGACGACGCGGGCTTACGCGGAGACACGAGCGGCCCGGGCGGTCCCGGCGGTCCCGGAGACGCCGGCAGACGCGGAGACGCGGGCAGACAAGCCGTCTGAGCGCACACAGGACATATCGGGGGAGCACATGCTGACGATCAAGATCCTGCTCGCCGAGGACGTGCACATGGTCCGCGGCGCGCTGGTGGCGCTGCTGGAACTCGAGCCGGACCTCCAGGTCGTCGCGTCGGTCCCCCGCGGGGACCTCATCGTGCCGTCCGCCCTGGAGGCCCGCCCGGACGTCGCCGTCATCGACATCGACCTGCCCGGCGTCGACGGACTCACCGCGGCGGCCGAGCTGCACGACCGGGTGCCGGACTGCCGCACCCTCATCCTCACCAGCCTCGGCAGACCCGGGACCCTGCGGCGGGCGATGGCCGCGCGGGTCTCCGGCTTCCTGCTCAAGGACTCCCCGCCGACCCGGCTCGCCCAGGCGGTGCGCTCGGTCGCCGCCGGCCAGCGGGTCATCGACCCCGAACTCGCCCTCAGCGCCTGGGAGGCGCCCGACAACCCGCTCTCCCCGCGCGAGACCCAGGTGCTGCGGCTGGCGGCCCGGGGCGCCGACGCCGTGGAGATCGCCGACCACCTCTTCCTCACCCAGGGCACCGTACGCAACTACCTCACCGCCATCGTCGACAAGCTCAACGCGCGTAACCGCATCGACGCCATCCGCATCGCGGAGGAGGCCGGCTGGATCCCGTAGCCCGGCCGCCCCCCCCCAGCGGCCGGGCCCGCCGGGCCGCGAGGCGGAGTCAGCGCTCCGCCAGCGGCCCCGCGTCCAGCTCCGAGAGCACACCCGCCAGGTGCACCGCGTCGCTCTCCGGGCCGCGGCACACCGCCAGGCAGTCCGGCCCCCGCGCCCCCGCGATCCGCCGCAGGAACGGTGTGAGCACCGCCCGGGGCCCGATCTCCACCACATGGCTGGGGGCCTGCTGGGCGAGCATCCGCCGGGCCGCGTCGGCGAACCGGACCGGCGTGGTGAGCTGCGCCGTCCAGTAGGCCGTCGACAGCGGCTCGTCGTACTCCCGGCCGTACACCGTGGAGTAGTACGGCAGTTCGGGCCGTCCGCCCGTCACATGCCGGGCCGCGGCCTCGAAGCGCGGTGTCATCGGCTCCATCAGCGGCGACTGGAAGGCGTGCCGCACCTGGAGGAAGGTGCTGGCGATGCCGACCGCCGCCAGCCGCTCGCGGACCCGCTCCAGGCCCTCGACCGGACCCGAGAGCACCGTGGCGCGGGCCGCGTTGACCGCGCCGATCGTCACCTGCGGCTCGTCCGCCGCCGCGTCGGCCGCCTCGAACGGGCTCGCGCAGGTCGCCATCATCCCGCCGCCGGACGGCAGATACTGCATGAAGGCGCCGCGGGCGCACACCAGCCGGGTGGCCTCGGCGAGCGACAGCGCGCCGGCCACCACCGCCGCCACGAGCTCGCCGGTGCCGTGGCCGAGCACCGCCACCGGGCGCACGCCCTCCTCCACCAGCGTCATCGCGAGCGCGTAGCCGACCGCGAAGAGCGCCGGCTGGGTCAGCGCCGTCTGGTGCACCCGCTCGTCCCCGTCGAGGATCAGCCCGGCGACCGAACGGCCCAGATACGGGGCGATCGCCTCGTCCGCGGCGCCGAGATGCCGTCGGTACGCGGTGAGTTCGCGGTGCATCCCGGAGGTCATCCCGGGATGCTGGGCGCCCTGCCCGGTGAACACGAACGCCGCCCGCACCAGACCCGAGTTCTGCCGCATCCCGTACCGCATCGCCAGATGGCGGGCGAGATCGCGCACGGTCGGATGGGACCAGAGGTCCGCGAAGTCGAACAGCGGGCCGAACTGCTCCTCGATGTCCCCGCACAGGCTGAGCACCGACACCGAGTCGATGCCCCAGGAGGACAGCTCCTCGTCCTCGCCGACCTCCCGCCCCGCGTACCGCGCCACCCGCCCGGCGAGCCAGCTCGCGAACTCCCTCTCGTCGGGCCCGCCCGGTGCCTTGCCGCTCATGTCTTCCCCCTCTCTCGTCCCTCCCCGCCGGCAGGACCGCCGGCCGGGTCGCCCGCCGTCAGGGCCTGTCCGGCTCTAGCGGCGCGGGCCCGCCGCTCCCACCAGGTCGTCGGCCAGGTACTGGTGCAGCGGCCGCAGGCCGCCGCTCAGGAACAGGCGGCGCATCGCGACCCGTTCGACCTTTCCGCTGCTGGTGCGGCGTACGGTGCCGGGGCGCACCAGGAGCACCCCCGCCACCGCCACCTGGAACTCCTCGCTGAGACAGCGCCGTACGTCCGTCACCAGCTCCTCCAGGTCGAGCGCGTACCGCTGGTGGGTGCGCAACTCCTGGACCACGACCACCCGTTCACGCTCACCTGGCACGGAGAAGGCGGAGCCGGTGCCGAACAGCGAGCTGACCCGCTGGACCGTCCGCTCCACGTCCTGCGGGTAGAGGTTGCGGCCGGCGACCATGATCACGTCCTTCAGGCGGCCGGTGACATAGAGCCGCCCGTCCTCCACCGTGCCGAGGTCACCGGTGCGCAGCAGCCCGCCCGTGCCGTCGGCCGTCACGGCCCCGAAGCGCTCGGCGGTCGCCTTGCGGTCGCGCCAGTACGCCGCGGAGATGCCGGGACCGCTCACCCAGATCTCGCCGATCCGCCCGTCCGGCAGCACCCGGCGGCTCTCCGGGTCCACGATCAGCACCGTCCCGGCCGCCTCCGCCACCCGGCCGACGGACACCAGGGAGGTGCGGGCGCGCCGCCCGGGCAGGGCCTCGCGCACCTCGCCCCGCTCCAGGGCCTCGGTGTCGACCGTCCGCTCGCCGTCCGCGGCCGGGCCGCCGGACACGAGCAGGGTGGCCTCGGCGAGCCCGTACGCCGCGTGGAGGGCGTCCGGGCGCAGGCCGGCGGCGGCGAACCGCTCGGTGAACGCCCGCCGGGTCTCGGCACGCACCGGCTCCCCGCCGGATACCGCGATCCGCAGGCCCGACAGGTCGAGCCCGGCCAGCTCCTGGTCCGTGACCCGCCGGACGCACAGGTCGTACGCGAAGTCGGGGGCGCCGGTCACCTCGATCCCGTACCGTCCTATCGCCTCCAGCCAGCGGGCCGGCCGCTTGACGAAGGCCTCGGGCGACAGCGTGACGGAGGTCCCGCCGAGCCACAGCGGATGGAGTAACTGCCCGACCAGTCCCATGTCGTGATGGAACGGCAGCCAGCCGCCGATCCGGGCGTCCGGCCCCGCGCCGAGCAGCCGGGCGAGCGCCTCCTGGTTGGCGAGGAGGCTGCGATGGGTGACCACCACGCCGTTCGGGCTGCCGGTGGACCCGGAGGAGAACTGCAGATACGCCACCGCCTCGGGGTCCGCCTCCGGCAGCCGCTCGGCGCCCGTCCCGCCGACCGCGTCGGCGGCGAGACACGGCACCGAGGCGTGGCCGTGCCGGGCGAGCAGCCGGGACACGTCCGGCGCGAGCGAGGCGCAGGTGAGCGCGGCCCGCGGAGAGGTCTGCCGGACGATCCCGGCCACCCGCTCCTCGTGGTGGCTCCGGCCGTCGTAGGGCGGCACCGGTACGGCGACGGCCCCCGCGTACAGGCAGGCCAGGAACGATACGGCGAACTGGCTCCGGGACCCGTGGATCAGCAGCACCGGTTCGCCGCCCGCGCCGTCGGCGAGGAGCCGGCCGGCGAGCCGGCGGGCCCGGGCGTCGAGCGCGCGGTACGAGAGCGAGGCGGGGCGACCGCGTTCGTCGCTGTCCGGCAGCAGGAGCAGCGCGGTGCGCTCCGGAGTCCGCTCGGCTCTGTCGATCATCAGTTCGGTGAAGGTGCGATGTGCGCTCAATTCGGCCCCCTGCGTGTCGTACGGGCGCTGACGCCCTCGACGTCGGCGCCCGTTTCACCCGCCACTCGACCGTAGGCACGGAGCCTGGAAGGGCACTCGACCGGTGCTGGGCCGGGCGGCGCGAAATCAGGGGACGCGCGGGGCTTGCGGCGTCAGTGGGGCGCGGTCCAGCCGACCCTCGGGCGTACTCTCCGTGCCGCGCCCCAGGGAGCCCGTACGGCCTCGTCCGCCGGGTCCGCGGAGTCCTCCGCCGCGGCCGCCGCGTGCAGCCTGGCCAGCAGGACGGCCGTGAGCGCGGCGAGCTCCACGGGGTCCGGGCGCCCCCGTACGACGACGAAGGCGGGCTGCGTCTCGGTGGTCTCGTCCATGGGCCCGATGCTGGGTCCGCCGCCTCGAGAAGTCCTCGGGAGGGGATGGGGACGGGGTGGGGGGAGAGGCAGGCGCGGGGGACCGGGAGGGGCCGGGAGGGCGGGCCGGGCGGGAGGTCTCGACCGGTCCGGCGGGAGGCGGTTCGGCGGATGTGCCGGGGGACCGCCGCTCAGCGAAGGCTCAGCCGGCGGACAGCGGGCGGGCCGCGTCCACCGCGACGCGGGCGGCGGCCGCCAGGACGTCGAGCCGGGTGCGCCAGGAGGCGCCCGTGCGGACCCGCTCGTCGGCCGCGGGGTCGTGCCACCACAGCAGACCCGTGTACGCGTACGGGTCGGCCACCGAGCGGAGCAGCAGGCTGCCGCCGAAGGCCTCCTCGGGCACGCACAGGCCGACCAGCGAGCCGAAGTCCAGCTCGAAGCGGTCCGGGTCGGCGGAGTGGTCCACGGCGGCCCGCAGCAGGACCAGGCGCGCGGCGTCGGCGGGCGTGCCGTTCGGGGCCATCCGGCCGACGGTGACGAGGAGTTCGGACCGCGCCCGAGCGGGCGGGGCCGCGGGATCCTCGCGCCCCGCGCGCAGCAGGCGGTCGAGGCCGGTCCAGTGCTCGACGTGGACATAGGAGCCGGGGCGCCCGGTCAGGGCGGCGGTCACCCGGGAGACGAAGCCCCTGCGGGACTCCCGGCGCCGGGCGTAGGCGAGCAGGTCGGGCTCGAACACCCCGGGCGGCGTGGTGCTGGTGAAACGTCCGATCACGGTCAGTTCTGGCTCACGTTCGATTGGATACACCGCCCGGCCCCCCTTCTCGTCCCGGTGGTGATGGCAGTCCCGGCCATCCGACCACAGGCGGCTCGAGAACCGCTTGAGGAGGCCCGGATGCCCGCGCGCACGAGGGTTCCTCGAGGCTCCACCGAGCCGCCGCGGGGATGGTGGCCTTCCCGAATCTCGGAAGGGAGGGCCCGACATGCCCGCAACCGGAAACAGCGACACGGTCGCCACCCGAGTGCTCCTCGGGCGGCTCGCGCGGTCGGTGTGGACCTCGCTCGTCGTCTACGGCTCCATGTGGGTGCCCGTGGACGAGAACCCGCTCTGGCAGCAGTACCGGCAGGCCATGGCGGCGAACCCGCGGGCCGGGAGCCCGCGGACCGGTGAGCCGGGGACCGACGACGGGGCCGACGACGGGACCGATTCTGGCCGGAAGACCTTGAGCGCGAATTGAGCGGTGCCTTGCCGGGCCCCGGCGGACCGGAGAACAGCCGGGGGCGGACCGGGGCGGCCGGGCCGACCAGGCGGCCGGGGTGGTCGGGGTGGTCGGGGTGGTCGGGGGAAGCGGAACGGAGGGATGGCATGACGACGGAGGTGGACCCGGTGGACTCCTCGGAGGTCGCCGTCCAGGAACGCATCGCCCGGCTCGAACACGACTTCGGTGATCTCGACGATCCCGGAAACCCGCTGGGCGCCCAGCAGTTCCTGGCCGCCGACGAGGGACAGCGGCTGCTGCCCGCCGCCGAGCGGCTGCTCGACGCGTTCGGCCTGAACGCCGAGTTCGTGCCCGTCGCACTCGGCGGCCGGCTCGACCGGCTCGACGCGCTGGCCCGGGTGCTGCGCGTGGTGTTCCGCCGCGACGCCGCCCTCGGCCTGGGCTACGGCCTCACCTCGTACCTCGCGGCGGTCGGCGTGTGGACGGCCGGCACCCCGAGCCAGCGGCAGGCGACCGCCGGACTGCTGCTCGCCCACGGCCGGATGGCCTGCGCCTACCCCGAGCCGCCGCAGGGCAACGACTTCCTGCGCAACCGGCTCACCGCCGTGCCGGACGGCGCCGGCTACCGCCTCGGCGGCCGCAAGGAGGCGCTCAACAACGGGGCCCGGGCCGGGGCCCTCGTGCTCTTCGCCGACACGCCCGACGGGCTGAGCGCCCTCCTGGCCCCCGGACCCGCGCACCCCGACGGCGCGGGCATCCGGCTGCTGCCGCGCCGCCCGACCAGCGGCGTGCGCGGCTGCGCCGTCCAGGGCCTCGCCTTCGACGGGCCCCTGCCCGCCACCGGGCGGCTGCTCGGACCGGCGGGCGGCGGGACCCGCCTCGCCGAGCACGTCTTCCCGCTCACCCGCAGCGCCGGTCTGTCGATGACCCTCGGCTGCGCCGACACCGCGTTGCGCACCACC
The DNA here is from genome assembly GCF_040681095.1 of Streptomyces sp. NPDC051909. NCBI lineage: Bacteria > Bacillati > Actinomycetota > Actinomycetes > Kitasatosporales > Streptomycetaceae > Streptomyces > Streptomyces sp. NPDC051909. The sequence goes on from NZ_JBFAYA010000011.1 coordinate 240,878, forward strand.
ACGGCCTTCGCCCGCTCGCGGCGCCGCCGCAGCCCGGCCTCGCTGCACTCCTCGCGGACCCGCACCGCGCTCGTGAACGCCTTCGCCGACCTGCTCGTGTGCGACTGCCTGGCCCTCGTCGCCACCCGGGCCACGCATGTGCTGCCGCGCGAGAGCCGGACCCTGGGCGCCGTCGCCAAGTACCTGCTGCCCATGGTCCTCACCGAGACGATGGACGACCTGTCGATCGTGCTCGGCTCCGAGGCGTATGCGACCAGCGGCAGTTACGCGATCTTCCAGAAGACGGCCCGCGACCTGCCGATGCTCGGCCTGGGCAGCGCGGGCGCCTCGGCCAGCCGGGCCGTGCTCGTCGCCCAGCTGCCGCGGCTGCCCGCGTTCGGTACGGCGAAGGCGGCCGCCGACGAACTCGCCTCCCTCTTCCGGCCGTTCGACGCGGCGCTGCCGCCGTGCGAGGTGTGGGAGAACGGACTGCCCGCCGACCGGGACTCGCTGCTCGGCTCCCTGGAGGAGTCGGCACAGCACGCCGGAGAGCCGCTGGCCGAGGCCGCCGGGGTGCTCGTGGAGCAGCTGGGCGTACTGCGCGAGGGCTGCGCCGAACTCGCCGCCCGGCCCGCCGGACAGCCCCCCGGACCCCGTGCCTTCGCCCTGGCCGACCGCTACGCGCTGCTCGTCGCGGGCGCAGCCTGCCTCGGCGTGTGGCGGCACCGTTCCTCGGGCGGCTTCCTCGCCGACCCCGGCTGGGCGGCGACCGCCCTCACCCGCGTCGCCGGCCGGCTCGACCGCACGGCGGTCCGGATGCCCGAGGCGTCCGCCGACCACCTGCTCGCCGAGCTGCTCCACCGCTTCGACGACGCCCGCAGCTACGACCTGTACGCGACCGCGCTCGGGCGCTCGTGACCGTACGAGGCGTGACCAGGAGGTACGACATGGAGCGACCGGTGCGGCACGGCGGGGGCGGGGGCTCGTGGGAGGAGGTGCGGGGCGCCGTCGCCGGGAACGGCAGCTGTGTGGTGTACGCGGCGGTCGACGACTGGGTGCCGGCGGAGCTCCACGCGCCGGAGCTCGCCGCCGACCTGGGGCCGGACCACGCCCGGCTCGTCCGGATGCCCGCCTCGCGCAACCGGGACCGGTTCGTCGCCGCCCGGCTGCTGCTCAAGTCGGCGGCGGGCGCGGTCCTCGACGCCAGGGCGCGCGAGCTGGAACTGGCGTACAAGCCGGGCGGCCGCCCGTATCTGCGCGGCATCGACCAGCTCGACGTCGGCCTCAGCCACACCGAGGGCCTGCTCGTCGTCGGCCTGACCAGGGTCGGCCGGATCGGGGTGGACACCGAGCCGGCCGACCGGCGGATGCTGGAGCTCGGCACCGAGCACCAGGCCTGTACGCCACACGAGCTGGAGGCCCTCGAACGGGTGCCGCCGGAGCGGCGCAACCGCGAGCTGGTGCGGCTGTGGACGCTCAAGGAGGCCTACAGCAAGGCGATCGGACAGGGACTGCGGTTCCGTTTCACCGAGTTCGGCTTCGGCCCGCCCGGCGGACCGGTCCGCATGCTGCGGCCCGACGGGACACCCGCCGCGGGCCGGGAGTGGACCTTCCACAGCTGGCTGGTCGACGACGCCTACACCGTCAGCGCCGCCGTCCACGACCCCGGCTTCGGCGAGGGGACGCCGCCGCTGTCGGACCCGGGCTCCAGCGCCAGTTGAGCCATGAACGAGGCATGGCGGTGACCCTCTCCTCGCGCATCTGACCGAAAGGTGCGGCAAGAAAGCACGGCCACATGAAGCGCGGCGTACGAAGGGGGATCGGGTGCAGCGCTATCTCGCGGTCCGGCCGGGGCCCGCCACGGACGGGGTCCGGCTGCTCTGCTTCCACCACGCCGGCGGCGGCGCCATGACCTTCGCCGGCTGGCAGCGGCGCATCGGCCCGGACGTGTCCGTCCTTCCGGTACGGCTGCCCGGCCGGGAGACCCGGCGGCGCGAGGACCGGATCACCGACGGCGCACGGCTCCTCGCCGAGCTCCAGGAGGACCTGGGCCCGCTGCTCGACGAGCCGTACGCCCTCTACGGGCACAGCCTGGGCGCCCTGGTCGCCTACCGGTTCGCCGAACACCGGATGCGGGCCGGGCTGCGCCCGCCCGAGCTCCTCTCGGTCGGCGCCTGCTCGGCGCCGCAGCTGCCCGCCCCGGTCCTGGAGACCCTGCTCAGCCCGGAGCTCCCGGACGAGGAACTGATCCGGGCGCTCGGCGACAAGGAGTCCATCCCCGCGCCGCTGCGGGGCAGGATCGGCTGGCTCGCCGGCACCCTCGCCACCCTGCGCACCGATCTGCTCCTCGCCCAGGACCTGCGGTCCACGCCCGTCACCGCGCTGCCGTGCCCGCTCGACGCCTACGCGGGCGAGGTCGACCCGCTGGTCTCCGCGCCCGAGGTACACGCCTGGCAGGAGTGCACCACCGACCGATTCCGGCTGCGGACCGTCCGCGGCACGCACTTCTTCGTACGGGGCCGTGACGTGCCCCGTGCGATGGGGGAGGCCCTGCGGGCCCCTGCGACAGGACCTGGTGCGGCGCGTCCCGGCACGGCACCGCGCCAGGCCGGCCGATCCACGTAACCCGAAGGAGATCCGCGCATGGACATCAGCGTGCTCGGCCCGTTCCGGGCCACCCTGTCCGGGGTACCGGTGCACCTCACGGCGGTCAAACCGCGCAAGGTCTTCGCGCTGCTCGCCCTCCAGGCGGGCGAGGTCGTCTCGGTGGCCTCGCTGGTGGAGGAGGTGTGGGGCGAGCATCCACCGCGCAGCGTCCAGACCACCCTGCAGACGTACATCCTGCAGATCCGCAACGCCATCGGCGCCGCGCTCGGCGACGGCACCGAGCGCGCCGCCCTGCCGAACGGCGTCAAGAGCGTGCTCGTCACCGAACCCGGCGGCTACCGGCTCGACACCCACGGCGGTCTGCTCGACGCCCACGAGTTCGACGCGCTGTCCTCGGCCGGCCACCGCGCCCTCCACCAGGGCGACTGGCCCGGCGCCTCCTCGTACTTCGGCCGGGCGCTCGCCCTGTGGCACGGCCGCGCCCTCGCCGACGTGCAGTGCGGGTCGCTGCTCGAAGTGGAGGCCACCCGGCTCGACGAGTCGCGGATGAGCGTCCTTCAGCGGCGGATCGAGGCAGACCTGAGGCTCGGGCGCCATCATGAGCTGGTCGGCGAGCTCTCCGGGCTCGCCGCGCGCCATCCCCTGCACGAGGCGGTGCACGAGCAGCTGATGCTCGCCCTGTACCGGGTCGGGCGGCGCAGCGACGCCCTGTCCGTCTACCGGCAGCTGCGCCGCTGCCTGAACCAGAGTCTCGGACTCGACCCCTCGCCCAGCGTCGAGCACCTGCACCAGGCGGTGCTCGACTCCTCGCCGCGGCTCGACCTGGACGCGCGGCTGGCGAGCGCCAAGTGACCCGTCCGCACCACCCTTCGAAGGAATCGAGAGGAAGCATCGTGACTGACATGAACCTGTCCGAGCTGGGGGCGCTCCTGCTCGAGTGCGTCGGCGCCCCGGAGGAGGGCATGGCGCTGGAGGGCGAGGCCGCCCTCGACACCCCGTTCCTGGAGTTCGGCTACGACTCGCTCGCGCTCCTCCAGGCCACGAGCGTGATCAACCGCACGTACGGCATCGTCCTCGACGACGACGCCGTCATGGAGGCCGAGACCCCGCGGATGCTCCTCGCGCTGATCGGCACGGCCCCGCGGGCCGGCGCCATCCGCTGACCCCACCCATCCCGACGAGGAGGATTCCGATGCCCTACGCAGCCATCACCTACCGGGTCAAGCCGGGCCACGAGGAAGAGATCACCCGGATCTTCAGCGACTTCCAAAGAGTCGACACGCCCGACTTCGGCGGCGCCGACGGCGAGCAGGCCGGCCGGCTGCTCGGCACGGCCGTGTTCCTGAAGGACGACGTGGTCGTACGGGTCATCCACTATGAGGGCGACTTCGCGGCCGTCGGCAGGCACATGGCCGCCCAGCAGGGCGTCCACAGCGCGGAGGCCGCGCTCCAGCCCTATCTCGCCGAGCCCCGTGACACCCGCTCGCCGCAGGCGTTCGCGGAGTACTTCCGGGAGGCCACCATGCACACCCTCGTGCAGCTGACGGTGGACACCCACCCCGCGGGGGCCCGGGCGTCATGACCGAGGTGCTGGCCGTCGTGGCCGTGCTCGGCAGCGGTGTCACCGCCGGAGTGCTGTTCGCCGTCGCGCTGAGCGTGCTGCCCGCGCTGTTCGCGATGGAGACCGGCACCTACGTGCACGCGCACCAGCTGCTCGGCCGTAACTGGGACCCCACGATGCCCGTCATCGTGCTGGGCAGCACCCTGGTCGACGGGGTGCTCACCGTGGCGGCCGACGGCGCCGCGCGCCCGCTGTTCGCGGTCGCCGCGCTGCTGCTGCTCGGCGTGTCCGGGGTGTCCCACCTGTGCAACGTCCCCATCAACCGCCGCGTCAAGGCGATCACCGACCCGGCGGTCATCCCGCCGGACTGGGAGGACCCGCGCCCGTTGTGGCGCCGCTTCCACTATCTGCGCACCACCCTGGCCCTCGTGGCCCTGATCCTCAACGGGGCCGCTCTGACCGCGATCTGACCCCGTGACACACCCACCAGGCCGCACTCCCGGACTCCCGGGGTGCGGCCTGGCAGGTGTGCTGCGTCAGCCCTGCGCGGGCAGGTCCCGCACGGAGATCTGCGCGACCGTGGTCAGCAGACTGCGCTTGAAGGTGGCCACGAAGCCCTCGACCGTGTCCGTGTCCCGGGGCCGGGTCAGATACGGCTTCAGCCTCCGCTCCACCTCGCGCACGCCCGGCTGGGCGGCCATGTGCCGGGCCACGGCCTCCAGGTCGCCGGTGTACTCGATGACCCGGACCAGGGTGTCGTCGCGCAGGAACACCGCGGTGGCCAGGATCGTGCCGGCCTGCCCGCCCGAGGCGTCCTCGACCCGGCTGCTGCGCACCCGCTTGAAGTCGCCGAAGATCTCCGCGAGTTCCTTCTCGCACCCCGGCCTGATGTCGTACGTGATCGCTGCGAACGGCATGCCCGTGCCCTCTCCGTAGTCCGTGGTTCCCGCCAGGCAAGCCCGCCGGGCTCGGGCCGCGCTCGAAGCCTCCTCACTGGACGGCACCTGGAGGGGACTTCGAGCGGCCCTCCAGACCCCGGTGCGACGTTCTCCCGTGACCACCGACCACCGGGAGGACCCGTGCACCGCACTCTGATCGTCGCCAAGCTGCGGCCGGACAGGACGGACGACATCGCGAGGATCTTCGAGGAGTCCGACGCCACCGACCTGCCGCACATGATCGGCGTGAGCCGCCGCACCCTGTTCCGGTTCCACGGCCTGTACTTCCACCTGGTGGAGGCCGACGGAGACATCGGCGCCAACCTCTACCGCGCCCGCAGCCACCCGCTCTACGACGACATCAACACCAGGCTCGCCGAGTGCGTGGAGCCGTACGACCCGGACTGGAAGGAACCCAAGGACGCGATGGCCACGCCCTTCTACATCTGGACCAAGGACGGAGGACGGATCCAGTGACCACCGCCATCACCCGCACCGTGAAGGTGGCCGCCGACGAGGTCGCGGCCAACACCAAGCGCGGCGGAGACATCCGCGTCACCCTCAGCCCCAAGACGGTCGGCTGCACCTCCGGCTTCGGCGGGGTCCTCGGCCTGGAGCCCGGCGACTGGATCACCGAGCACTACCACCCGTACTCCGAGGAGTTCCTGCACGTCGTCGAGGGCACCCTGGAGATGACCCTGGACGGCAAGGACGTCGTCACGCTCGGCCCCGGCGACTCGCTGTGCGTGCCGATCGGGGTCCGGCACCGGCTCGTCAACACCGGTGACGCCACCGCCCGTTGCGCCTTCCACCTGTCGCCGCTCGCGCCGCGCCCCGAGCTCGGCCACGTCGACACCGAGCAGGCGCAGCGCCCCGAGCAGGCCAACCCGGACGTGGGCGGTGCCCGGTGACCCGACGGGCCGTCATCACCGGCATCGGCGCGGTCGTGCCGGGCGGGGTGGGCCGGGAGGCCTTCTGGCGGACGCTGTCGGAGGGCCGCACGGCCACCCGGCGGATCACCCTGTTCGACCCGGCTCCGTTCCGCTCGCAGGTCGCCGCCGAGGTCGACTTCGACCCGGTGGCCGCCGGCCTCACCGCCCGGCAGATCCGCCGCATGGACCGGGCCGCCCAGTTCGCCGTCGTCTCCGCCCGCGAGGCCGTCGCCGACAGCGGCATCGAGCTGTCCGCGCTCGACCCCGGGCGGATCGCGGTCTCCCTGGGCAGCGCCGTCGGCTGCACCATGGGCCTGGAGGAGGAGTACGTCACCCTCTCCGACGGCGGCCGGCGGTGGCTCGTCGACCACGAGTACGGCGTGCCGCACCTCTACGGCTACATGGTGCCCTCGACCCTCGCCGTCGAGGTCGCCTGGGAGACCGGCGCCGAGGGGCCGGTCGCGCTGATCTCCACCGGCTGCACCTCCGGTCTGGACTCCGTCGGGCACGGCGTGCAGCTCATCGAGGAGGGCACCGCCGACGTCGTCGTCACCGGTGCCACCGACGCCCCCATCTCGCCCATCACCTCCGCCTGCTTCGACGCGATCAAGGCGACCACCCCGAACAACGCCGACCCGGAGCACGCCTCCCGGCCCTTCGACGGCGACCGCGACGGCTTCGTGCTCGGCGAGGGCTCCGCCGTCCTGGTCGTCGAGGAGCGGGAAGCGGCCCTGGCCCGGGGCGCCCGGATCTACGCCGAGATCGCCGGCTTCGCCAGCCGCAGCAACGCCTACCACATGACCGGTCTCAAGCCCGACGGCCGCGAGCTGGCCGAGGCCGTCACCGTCGCCCTCGACCGGGCCCGCCTCGACCCCACCGCCGTCGACTACATCAACGCGCACGGCTCCGGCACCAAGCAGAACGACCGCCACGAGACCGCCGCGTTCAAGCGCAGCCTGGGACAGCACGCCTACGACATCCCGGTCAGCTCCATCAAGTCGATGATCGGCCACTCGCTGGGCGCCATCGGCTCCATCGAGGTGGCCGCCTGCGCCCTGGCGCTCGACCGGCAGGTCGTGCCGCCCACGGCCAACCTGAAGACCCGGGACCCGCTCTGCGACCTGGACTACGTGCCCGTGACCGCCCGGGAGCACGCCATGGACACCGTGCTCACCGTCGGCAGCGGCTTCGGCGGTTTCCAGAGCGCCATGGTCCTGTCCCGCCCCGGCACCACCCGGGCCGCGTGAGAGGGGGAGAGACCATGACGAGTGGAGTGACCAGGACGCCCGTCGCCGGCGCCCCCGTCGTCACGGGGCTCGGCATCGTCGCGCCCACCGGCATCGGCGTCGCCGCCCACTGGGCCTCGGTCCTGGCCGGCAAGTCCGGCATCGGCCGGATCGGCCGCTTCGACCCGAGCCCCTACCCGGTGCGGTACGCCGGGCAGGTCCCCGGCTTCGACACCGCCGAGCGGGTGCCCAGCCGGCTGATCGTGCAGACCGACCACTGGACGCACCTCGCCCTCTCGGCCGGCGAGGCCGCCCTCGCCGACAGCGGTGCCGACCTCGACGCCATCGGCGAGTACGAGATGGCCGTGGTGACCTCCTCGTCCTCCGGGGGCACCGAGTTCGGCCAGAAGGAGATGACCGCCCTCTACCAGCACGACCCCGGCTGGGTCGGCGCCTACCAGTCCATCGCCTGGTTCTACGCCGCCACCACCGGACAGCTCTCCATCCGGCACAAGATGCGCGGCCCGTGCGGCGTCCTCGCCTGCGAACAGGCCGGCGGCCTCGACGGCATCGCCCAGGCCCGGCGCCTGCTGCGCGGCGGCTCGCGCCTGGTCGTCACCGGCGGCACCGACGCCTCGCTCTGCCCGTACGGCCTCACGGCCCAGCTCACCACCGGCCGGCTCTCCACCGTCCCCGACCCGGAACGCGCCTACCTGCCCTTCGCCGCCGAGGCCTCCGGCCATCTGCCCGGCGAGGGCGGCGCGATCCTGGTCATGGAGACCGCGGAGGCCGCCGCCGAGCGCGGCCTGGGCACCGGCTACGGACGGATCCTCGGCCACGCCGCCGGCTTCGACCCGGCCCCCGGGTCCGGCAGGCCGCGCGCCCTGCGCCGTACCGCCGAACAGGCCCTCGCCGACGCCGGCCTCACCCCCGCCGACATCGACGTCGTCTTCGCCGACGCCTCCGGCGTCCCCGCCGACGACCGCGACGAGGCGGAGACCGTCACCGCGCTGTTCGGCCCGCGCGGCGTGCCCGTCACCGCGCCCAAGACGCTCACCGGCCGGCTCTACGGCGGCGGCGCGCCGCTCGACGTGGCCACCGCGCTGCTCGCGCTGCGCGAGGGCGTCGTCCCGCACACCGCGCACGTCCACGAGCCCGCCCCGGGCCTGGACATCGACCTGGTCACCGGCGCCCCGAGGGAGCTGCCGCTGCGCCACGCGCTCGTCCTGGCGCGCGGCCACGGCGGCTTCGCCTCCGCCCTGGTGCTCGGCCGCTGACCCCCACCGACCACCGCCCACCGAGGGAGTTCCCATGGCAGGACACACCGACAACCACATCGTCATCGACGCCCCGATGGACGTCGTGTGGGACATCACCAACGACGTCCCCGGCTGGCCGGAGCTGTTCAGCGAGTACGCCTCCGCCGAGGTCATCGAGCAGGACGGCGACACCGTCGTCTTCCGCCTCACCATGCATCCCGACGAGGACGGCAACGTGTGGAGCTGGGTCTCCCGGCGCACCGGCGACCGGGCCGCCCGCACGGTGCGCGCCGAGCGCGTCGAGACCGGCCCCTTCGAGTTCATGCGCATCTTCTGGGAGTACACCGAGGAGCCCGGCGGCGGCGTGCGGATGCGCTGGGTGCAGGACTTCCACATGAAGCCCCAGGCCCCCGCGACCGACGAGGCCATGACCGAGCACCTCAACCGCAACACCAGGGTGCAGATGGCGCTCATCAAGGAGCGGGTCGAAGCCGCGGCCCGGGCCCTCACCCGCTGAGGGGCCGGCCGTGCTGAACGTACTCGCCCCCCTGCTCCTGCTCGCCAACGGCCTCGCGGCCGGCGTCCTGCTCGGCACCCAGCTCGGCGGCTTCCCCTACATGGCCTCCCTGCCGGTGAACCGTTATGTCTACGCCCACGCGTTCCTCGGGCAGCGCTACGACCCGACCATGCCGATCTGCCTGATCGGCACCGTCGTCCTGGACGTGGTCCTGGCGGTGGCGGCGCCCGACCCGGCCGCCCGGGTGCTCTTCGCCGTCGCCGGGTTCCTCACCGCGACCACCCCGGTCATCGCCGTCACCAAGAACGCGCCGGTCAACCGCTGGATGCGCACCCTCGACCCGGACGACCTGCCCGCCGACTTCGAGGACCCGCGCCCGGAATGGGGCGCCTGGAACAGCCGGCGCAGCTGGATCACGCTCCTCGCCCTCGCCGTCAACTGCACGGCGCTCGGCTTCCTGCTCTGACCTCTCCGATCCTACTGTTCTCATGCGAAGGGAAGATCCATGGACCTCGAACTGCGGGGCAAGAAGGCCCTGGTCACCGGCGGCACCCGCGGTGTCGGCCGGGGCGTCGTCCTGGCCCTCGCCCGGGCCGGCGTCGACGTGATCACCTGCTACCAGAACGACAGCGACCACGTCGCCTCCCTGGAGCGCGAGCTCAAGGAGACCGGCGGCGACCACCACGTGCTGCGCGCCGACCTGTCCCGGCCCGAGGACGTCGCCGCCCTGCTCGGCCGCGTGCGCGAACTGCACGGCGACCGCCTCGACCTGCTCGTCAACAACGCCGGCACCATCAGCCACATCCCCTACGCGGACCTCCCGCTGGAGGAGTGGCAGCGCATCTTCGCCACCAACGTCACCGGCGCCCACCTCGTCATCCAGCACGCCCTGCTGCTGCTCGGCGCCGGCTCCTCCGTGGTGACCGTCGGCTCGCGCGCCGTCGAGGCCGGCATCCCGCTGCGCGCCCACTACACCGCGACCAAGGCCGCCCTCGCCGGCCTGAACCGCTCCCTGGCCAAGGAGTTCGGTGCCCAGGGCATCCGCTTCAACCTGCTCGCGCTCGGCGTCATCGAGACCGAGAACTTCCACGCCATGCCCGCGGAGCAGCAGAAGGTCATGAAGGAGCGGTACGGCGCCAAGACCGCCCTCGGCCGGCTCGGCACCCCCGACGAGGTGGCCGGCGCCGTGCTCTGGCTCGCCAGCGACCTGTCCCGCTACGTCACCGGCAACACCATCGGCGTCGACGGGGGGATCTCCTGATGACCTTCCGGGTGATGCTGCGCATGGAGATCGAGCCCGGCAAGGAGGCCGACTTCGAGAAGGCCTGGCTGGCCGGGACCGAGGCCGTCACCGGCCACCCCGCCAACCTCGGCCAGTCCCTCGCCCGCGAGGACGGCCCCGACAGCACCTATGTCATCGTCAGCGACTGGGTGGACGAGCCGCGCTTCCGCGAGTTCGAGAACAGCCCCGCCCACCTGGAGCACCGGGCCACCCTCCACCCGTACCGCAAGGGCGGCACCTTCCACGTCATGGAGGTGCTCCACGGCATCGAGGGCCGGGCGGCCGCCGATGCCCGCTGAGGACGCGGGCCAGGTGCGCGTCGTGGTGTACCAGGCCGCGTACGACGAGGGGCAGCTCGCCGCCGTCCGCGCGGCCTACCACCAGGTCAGCGAACGGCTCGCCAAGGTGCCCGGAATGCTCGGCAACGAACTCCTGCGCAGCCCCGCCGACCCCACCGCGCTCGCCGTGATGAGCCGCTGGGAGTCGATGCAGGCGTTCCTGGCCTGGGAGGCCGGCGCCGAGCACCGCCAGGACACCGCCCCGCTGCGCCCCTTCCGCGACACGCGTACGCCCGTCCCGTTCGCGGTGTACGAGGTGGACGCCGCGTACTGACCGCGGCGCCGCCCGTACGCGTACCCGTCCCCGTACACGTACTCCGAAGAGAGAGAACCCACCATGGCAGAGCGTCAGTCGGCGTTCATCGGGCTCGGCAGCATGGGCGGCGGCATGGCCCGGCGGCTCCTGGAGACCGGGCACACCCTGACCGTCCACAACCGCACCGCGCAGAAGGCCGCGCCGCTCGCCGAGGCGGGTGCCCGGCTCGCCGCCACCCCCGAGGACGCCGCGGCCGGCCACCGGCTGGTCCTGCTCAGCCTCAGCGACGAGAAGGCCGTCGAGGAGGTCCTGTTCGACCGGGTGGTCCCGGTCCTCGCCCCCGGCTCGGTCGTCGTCGACACCTCCACCGTGTCCCCGGGCTACGCCCGCGAGGCCGCCACCCGGCTCGCCGACAAGGGCCTGCGCCGGGTCGAGGCCTGCGTCGTCGGCAACCCGCTGCAGGCCCGCAAGGGCGAGCTGCGGGTCTTCGTCTCCGGCGACCCGGCGGACCTGGAGGAGGTGCGCCCGGTCCTGGAGGCCCTCGGCAGCGAGATCGTCCACGTCGGCGCGCCCGGCACCGCGACCAGTCTCAAGCTCATCCTGAACCTGCTGCTCGGCGCCCAGGTCGCCGCCCTCGCCGAGGCCGTCGCCTACGGCACGGCGGCCGGCCTCGACCGGGACCAGCTCATCGGCGTCGTCGCGTCCAGCGGCTTCAGCTCGCTCGTGATGCGCTTCCGCGCCGACCTGATGCTCAGGCGGAGCTACGAGCCCGCCTTCTTCCGCTCCGAGCTCATGGCCAAGGACATCAGGATCGCGCTTGCGGCGGCCGCCGAGCACGGTGCCGCGATGCCCGTCCTCGACGTGGTGCACGCGCGGTTCGCCGAGGTGCTCGCGGCCGGCGACGGCGACAAGGACGCGTCCGTGCTCGTCGAGCACCGACCCGGCGAACCAACGAGGCTTGGAGGGTGACATGGTGCTGAGCACCACCCGGAGCATGCTCCGGAACACCGACGTCCTGGTGGTCGGCGGAGGGATCGCGGGTCTCTCCGCCGCCGTCTTCCTCGCCCAGCAGGGCGTCGACTGCCTGCTGGTCGAGCGGCGGGCCGAACTGTCCGGACACCCCAGGGCCCGCGGAGTGCATCCGCGGGCCATGGAGCTGATGCGCGCCGCCGGCGTCGAGGACGAGCTGCGCGGCACCCCCTCGGCCCGGCGGCTCGCCCACAACTCGGGTGTCATCGCGGCCCGTTCGCTCGCGGGGCCCGAACTGGGCGTGCTCGACGAGAAGTACGTCATGGACGTGGGCGCCGACATCGGCCTGCTGTCCCCGACCGGCTGGTGCCTGTGCCACCAGGGCGAACTGGAGGACGTGCTGCGCGGCCGCGCCGAACGCCTCGGCGTCGCCCTGCGCTTCCACACCGAGCTGGTCTCCTTCGACCAGCACGGCGCCGGAGTCACCGCCCTGCTCCGGGACCGCGCCACCGGCGCCGACCGGACGATCGAGGCCCGCTATCTCGTCGCCGCCGACGGCGCCCACAGCGGCATCCGCGAGACGCTCGGCATCGCCTTCGACGGCGAGACCCTCGGCCACTACCTCAACATCCACTTCGACGCCGACCTCACCGAGCAGCTCGCCGGCCGCCGCTTCCTGATGTGCTACACGGCCGGCGAGGGGGTGCGCGGCGCCCTCGTGCCGCTCGACAACGCCACCGAGTGGCTGCTGCACGTCGCGTACGACCCGGCGACCACAGAGCCGGAGTCGTTCACGGAGGAGCGCCGCGCCGAGCTCGTACGGGCGGCCACCGGGGTGCCGGACCTGCGGCCGCGGATCCGCTCCGTCTCGCCGTGGGACGGCGCGGCCAGAACGGCGGGGCGGTTCCGCGACGGGCGGGTCTTCCTGGTCGGCGACGCCGCCCATGTGATGCCGCCCAGCGGAGGCTTCGGCTCCAGCACCGGCATCCAGGACGCGCACAACCTGGCCTGGAAGCTCGGCGCCGTCCTGGACGGCTGGGCGGGGGAGGCGCTGCTCGACAGCTACGACGAGGAACGCCGGCCGATCTGCCGGGCCACCGTCGAGCAGGCCGCCCTGCGCTCCAAGGACCGGCCGCGGCTCACCGGAGGAGTCGGCGAACGGCCGCCCGTGCACCCCGGCATCGTCGAGGACGCCCAGGTGTGGCTCTCCTGGCGCTACCGCTCCTCGGCCGTCACCTCCTGGGACGAGGGCGTGCTGCCCGGATACGGCGTGTGGTCGGCCGAGAACGACGGCCGGCCGGGCGGCCGGGCCCCGCACCTGAGGCTGCGCAGGGGCGGCGCCGAACTCTCCGTGCTCGACCTGTTCGGCGACCGGCCCGTCCTGCTCACCGGGCCCGACAACCGCGCCTGGCAGGAGGCCGCCCGGGCCGTCGCGCACGAACTGGACCTGCCGCTCACGGTGCACGGCATCGGCATCGGCGCCGAGTTCGTCGACGTCGACGACCGCTGGCCCGAGCTGTACGGAGTGACGGCGCAGGGCGCGGTCCTGGTGCGGCCGGACGGCGTGGTCGCCTGGCGCTGCGCGGACGCCCCGATCTTCGCCCGCGACACCCTGCGGGCGGTGCTGGTGCGGCTGCTCGCCCGGTAGGTGGAAGGGGCGGCGAAAGGCGCCGGCCGCCAGGGAGTCTCCCTGGCGGCCGGCGCCTTTGTGCTGTGCTGCCGGTCTCAGTAGCGGTAGTGGTCCGGCTTGTACGGGCCGTCGACCTTGACGCCGATGTAGTCGGCCTGCTCCGGGCGCAGGGTCGTGAGTTTGACGCCCAGGGAGGCGAGGTGGAGGCGGGCGACCTTCTCGTCGAGGTGCTTCGGGAGCACGTAGACGTCGGTCGGGTACTCCTCCGGCTTGGTGAAGAGCTCGATCTGGGCCAGGGTCTGGTCCGCGAAGGAGTTCGACATCACGAAGGACGGGTGACCGGTCGCGTTGCCCAGGTTGAGCAGACGGCCCTCGGACAGGACGATCAGGAC